>JASHRB010000212.1 GCA_030037575.1 Candidatus Sulfotelmatobacter sp.
TTTTGATTTCGGGCACGCCCACCTGATGAGTTCGGTAAGCGAAGCTTTCCCCATTCTGCGCAGCTTGGTGCGTTCAACGCACGTTCACGACAACCAGAAAGATCGCGATTCGCATCTGTGGCCGGGCGAAGGAACGATCGACTGGAAACAGGCCATGGAACTGCTTCGCGCTGCGCCGCAACGGCCGGCCGTGCTGCTCGAACTGGAGGGCGACGAGAAAGTGAATCCGCTGGAAAAACTTCCGGCGACATTTGAGAAGCTGGAAATGGCGTAAAAGATTTTCACCGCCGGGATCACAGGTGGGTTGCCTTCCTTAAAAGAGCTTTTCCCTGCGCTCTCGGCGCGCGCAGCGGTAAAAAAGAATTGGTCAAGCGAATGTCTCCCATAACCACGATCACTGAAATCGGAAAGCACGAAGGCCGGTCGGTCACGCTTCGCGGCTGGCTTTATAACCTGCGCGAGAGCGGCAAGCTATTGTTCCCGCAGTTTCGCGATGGCTCCGGCGTGATTCAAGGGGTCGTACCCAAGAACGCCGTGACGCCGGAAACATTCGAAGCGGTTAAGACGCTGACGCAGGAATCGAGTGTGATTGTCGAAGGCAAAGTTCGCGCCGATAAGCGCGCGCCCGGCGGCTATGAACTCGACGTCACCAACGTTCGCGTGGTGCAGCGCGTGCCCGAATCCGATCCGTATCCCATCACGCCCAAGGAACACGGCACCGAGTTTCTCATGGAGCATCGCCACCTGTGGGTGCGTTCGCAGCGCCAGGCTTCCATTCTGCGGGTGCGCGCGGAGATCGTGAAAGCCGTCCGTGATTTCTTCGACCAGCGCGGCTTCACCCTAACCGATCCTCCCATTCTTACCCCCGCTGCCTGCGAGGGCACCAGCACGCTTTTCCCGGTCGACTATTTCGAGGAGCAGGCATATCTCACGCAATCCGGCCAGCTATACATTGAAGCCACGGCCATGGCCCTGGGGAAAGTGTATTCCTTTGGCCCGACCTTCCGCGCCGAGAAATCGAAGACCCGGCGACATCTCACCGAGTTTTGGATGGTCGAACCGGAAATTGCTTATGCAGAACTCAACGACCTGATGGAGTTGGCCGAGCATTTTATCAGCTTTGTGGTTAAGCGCTGTCTTGAACATCGGCGCGCGGATCTGCAGGCGATGGGCCGCGACATTTCTAAGCTCGAAAAAATCGATGTCCCTTTCCCTCGCATCGGTTACGACGAGGCGGTGAAGATGTTGCAGGAAGGCCACGCAAAAGGCTTGCTGGAAGCCAAGTTTGAGTGGGGCGGAGACTTCGGCTCTCCTGACGAGACTTATCTATCGGGGCAATTCGATCGGCCGGTAATGGTGCATCGATATCCGGCCAAAGTGAAGGCATTTTACATGGAACCCGATCCGCAGCGTCCCGAGCTCGCGCTTTGTGTCGACGTGCTTGCCCCTGAGGGTTACGGTGAAATCATCGGCGGCTCGCAGCGTACCGCGTCGTACGGGTTGCTCCTGCAACGCATTCATGAACACCATTTGCCGGAAGAAGCATTCAAGTGGTATCTCGATTTGCGCAAGTACGGCAGCGTGCCGCACAGCGGATTCGGCATGGGCATCGAGCGAGCCGTGGCATGGATTTGCGGTCTCGAGCACGTGCGCGAAACCATCCCGTTCGCGAGAATGTTGCACCGGCTCTACCCCTAGGAATTTACCGCCGAGCGCGCCAGGATGGCGAGGAGGAAGCACCATGGGGAAGACAAGGACCGGCTCGGTTCGCTGGCGCGGCGCATGATCGGCAGCGGCCATTGAAGGTCATCGACGCGCGGCCCGGGACGGTTGGAGTCACTTAGCAAACCCGCCTCGAGTTTTGAACTGCGCGGCGCTGGCTTCGAGGTCGAGGTGCAAAAAGCCTCGGCCGCTCGTCTATCGACAAGTGCGGCCGGATGGCGGCGCCTCGACGCCCGGGTGGCCGATTCGGTAGCCGTCGGAATCAAAGCCGTGGATAGGCTGGCGCCGCCAATTCCCGGCGCCCCGTGGCTTTGCCGTTTGCGGCTCTGCGGGAAACCAATGGGCCTGCTTATGAGTTTCAGGTTCGAGTTCTGAAAAACGGTTGGAAGAGAAGCGTCGGTGATTTTCGAGATTCTGCGCTTTCGGCGACTCGGCGGTAAGAAAGAATGCTGATATTTAGGATCGCACTATGACCATCAGCCCAACAACCAGCGTCATCCCCAAAAAGATTCGCGTGATCGGGGTTCCGCTCGATCTCGGCCAGTCGCGGCGCGGCGTGGATATGGGGCCGTCGGCGGTTCGCGTCGCCGGGCTCGAAGCTCGGCTCGAAGCGCTCGGCCATCAGGTCGAAGACGGCGGCAACGTTGCCGTCGCGATGCCCGAGCAGAAAAAAGAAGGCGACCCCCACGCGAAGTATCTGAAAGAAATTACCGTCACCTGCACCAAGCACGCCGAACTTATCGTCAAGACCCTGGAAGCGGGCAAAACTCCCATCTCGCTGGGCGGCGATCACTCGCTGGCCGCGGGCACGGTGGCGGGCGTGGCTGAATTTTTTCGCCGGCAAAATCAGCGCATCGGGCTGATCTGGATCGACGCGCACACCGACCTTAACACCCCGGAAACTTCGCCAAGCGGCAACGTTCATGGCATGCCGCTTGCCGCCATCCTGGGCTTCGGTCCGGCCGAACTGCAAAACATTTACGATTTCTCCCCCAAAGTGAGGCCGGATAATTGTGTGCTGGTGGGCGTGCGCGACATCGACGCCATCGAAAAAGAAAATGTTCGCCGCGCCGGCATCAGCGTGTTCACTATGCGCGATATCGACGAGCGCGGCATGCGAACCGTCATGGAAGAGGCGCTTCGCATTGCCGGCCGCGGCACCGCCGGCTATCACATTTCACTCGACATGGACTGGATCGATCCCGAGGATGCGCCGGGCGTAGGCACTCCGGTGCGTGGCGGTGCGACTTATCGTGAAGCGCATCTCGCGATGGAGATCATCGCCGATCACGGACGCATGTTGAGTTTCGAGATCGTCGAAGTAAATCCCGTCATTGACGAGCACAACCGGACGGCGGATTTGGCGGTGGAGTTGGCGCTGTCGGCGTTCGGAAAAAAGATATTGTAGGGAACATGAGCAAGCTTCGCATCGGCATCTTGTTCGGCGGGCGCAGCGGCGAGCACGAAGTGTCGCTGCTTTCGGCCGCCTCGGTTTTGCAGGCAATCGACAAAGAAAAATATGAAGTGGTGCCCATCGGCATCAGCAAAGATGGTCGCTGGCTCACCGCCGCGGATGCCGGAAATTTGTTGCAGGGCAAGCTGGTGATCGAGCCGCGTCATCTGCGCGCGGGCGATCCCGAGCTCACCCCGGCCGCCGCCGTTCTCGCCCGGGGAGAAGCGGTCGTCGTTCCTCCCGAACCTGTGCGTCGGCAGCACGGGCTGGTGCCGTTTCAATCTGACTCCGTGGCCGCTCGCCGCGCCAGTGATCGCGCGATCAATGTGGACGTCATTTTTCCTGTGCTGCACGGCACCTTCGGGGAAGATGGCACCATTCAGGGCCTGCTCGAATTGGCCGACATTGCTTACGTCGGCGCCGGCGTGCTGGGCTCGGCCGCCGGTATGGATAAAGACATCATGAAGTCTTTGTTTCTTGCCGCCGGCTTGCCCATCGTGAAACACGTCACGATTCTGCGCAGCGCGGGGGAGAGAGACCGGAAGAAAACGCAAAAGCTCATCGCCAGCAAGCTGAAATATCCGGTGTTTGTGAAGCCCGCAAATCTGGGCTCGTCGGTGGGCATCAGCAAGGCGCACAACCGCACAGAACTTGGCCCGGCAATTGAAGAGGCCGCGCGCTTTGACCGCAAGATCGTCATCGAGCAGGGTGTCGGCGGCAAGCAGAACAAAGCCCGCGAGATCGAATGCGCGGTGCTGGGCAACGACGAACCGGTGGCGTCCATTCCCGGTGAAATTGTCCCGATTAAGGAGTTCTACGATTACCGCGCCAAGTATCTCGACGAAGGCTCCGAACTGATCATTCCGGCAAAACTCTCGAAAGCCGAAAGGAAAAAAGTTCAGGACCTGGCCCTACGCGCATTCAAGGCCGTCGATTGCTCTGGCCTGGCGCGGGTCGATTTTCTGATGGATCCGAGAACCAGGAAGATTTATCTGAACGAGATCAACACCATGCCGGGATTCACCGCCATCAGCATGTATCCCAAGCTGTGGGCTGCGTCTGGTCTGGACTACCCAGATTTAATCGACAAACTGATTCAGCTCGGCATCGAGCGGCACCAAGACAAGAAGAAAAACCAGTACAGCCGATGAAGACTTTCGCCCGCCGATTTCCGATTGTCGGTGGCAGCGGGCCGCATTCGACCCGCATTCACCCCGCAGCATGCTTACGCGCGCGCTGCTGGACATTGCTCGCATCGCAGTCGAGTGCGCCCCCATCGAAAAAGGGGCCGCTTGGCCCCCGCCGGTCTGGTGCGAGCGCCCGACCAATTTCGCTGCCATGACAGCCCCCCGCCCACCTATTGCCCCATCGATTTTTCCATGAACGCGGCCTGATCGGCCTTCATCTTCTTCAATCCCTCCATGGGCAAGTAAACCATGTGCCCGGCATCGTAAGTCGCAAACGAAATGTTGTCGCGATATTTCTGCGGCAGGTTTAAGTGATCGACCGTGTAGTTCGCCGCATAATACGGCGTGGCCAAATCGTAGTAACCTTCCATCACCAGAATTTTCAAATATGGATTCTTAACGATTGCCTGCCGCAGCGCCGAGGCCGTATCTGGAAATCCTTCGCCTGCCGAACCCCAGTCCCAGGTGTCGCCGCCGGGTCCGCCGCGCGGGGCGCGCACGTTGTAGGGCATGTCGACCTTGTAGCCCAGCTCGGTGCGCAAATAATGGTTGAATACCGATGTGAACGGAGGGCCCGTGGCCGCGCCCGTGGGATCGTAAAACGGCGTATCCAGCAATCCATTCGGATCGGGGCCCGTATACCGTCCATCCAGCCGGCCCACGCGCAATTTCTGGTCGATGAGAAGATAATGCGTGAATTTTTGAACGTTGATGCGCAGGTTGGCCTCATCGACTACTTCTTTGCTCAGTCCGGTGAAGCGGGCGAGTTGATCGATCACCGCCTGCCGCTCCTGCGGAGTGAGCGAATCGCCCCGGTCGAGCGCCCGCTCGTAATCGGTCGAGGCCCAGTGTTCGGCCTGCTGGCGCGCGCTATTCATATCCTGCGCCAGATCGGGCGCAAGTTTATGGTGATAACCCGCGATCATGGTGAACGATGGAATCAGAAAAACGTAAGGCTGATCGTTGGTAAAATTATCTTCCAGGGTTTCGAAATTCAATACGGTCGAGAGCAGCGTGATGCCGTTGAATGAAATGCCGCGATCCGCGAGATATCCCGCAATCCCCGCCGATCGTGTTGTTCCGTAGCTTTCTCCCAACAGAAACAGCGGCGACGACCAGCGCTCGTTGCGGCTGACGTAGAGGCGAATGAATTCGCTGAAGGCCTCAATGTCGCCCTTCACGCCCCAAAATCTCTTCAACGTTTCGGCATCGGCTGCGCGGCTGAATCCGGTGTTGATCGCGTCGATCATGACCAGATCGCTTCGATCGAGCAGGGTGTAGGGATTGTCTTCCATGCGATACGGCGCCGGGGGCATAAAGCCATCGGGCTGAAGCACCACGCGCCTGGGCCCCAGCGCGCCCATGTGCAGCCAGATCGAGGCCGATCCCGGGCCGCCGTTAAAGGCGAAGGTCAGCGGGCGTTGGGCCGCGTCCTGGCCGTCGAGCGTGTACGCCACGTAGAACATCTCGGCTTCGATCTTGCCGTCGGCGCGTTCGATCGGAAGCCGCCCGGCGGTGGCGGTGTACTTCAGCAGCTTTCCCTCGACGGTAATTTGATGGTGCGAGGTTGATGGAGGGACCTCCGTCATGTCGAAATGCTCTTCTTTGTCCCCGCTGGCCGCCGTTGCCGCGGACTTCTGTTCCGAGGCATTTTCGGGCTTGGCGGGGTTTTCCGGCTTCTCGGAGGACTGTGCAGCGGCTTGCTTCTTTTGAGCAGCGGATTTCGGCTGGTCGGCTTGTTGGGCAAAAGCGCCCGCGGTCAATAGCAGAGTGGAGACAATGCCCCAGAACAATCTCATGGTTTCTCCCGGTGTGCAAAATCTTGAAGGGTTTTAGAGCGGGGTGAATTGTACACCGCAAACCCGTGTCCTGGCATGCAGATCACGGCCAACAGCGACCGCCCAAGCGGGCAAAAGCTTGCCAGGGTTCGCGGCTCGCCGGCACCGCATTTTGCCGAAAAGGTGGAAAACCTCAAATTGCCCCGCGGCCGCGACCTTGGGCTTTGAATTGCTCGGTAGGGGAGGAACGACCCCAGCGCGGTTCCGACTGTGGCGGACGGGCGCTGACCTCCCAGGTGGGCTGCAATGCAATACAAAGAGACGTTTTGGATGGCCTGCGATTCCACCGAGCAACTCCGCGCGGAATACGGCCCATTTCACACTCGTGCCGAGGCCGAAGCCGAAGCCCACCGGCTGGGATTCGGTTACCTTCTGCGCTACGAGCACTTGCTCGACGAATCCGAAGAAGTGCAGGAAGTGCGCTGCATATTCATCGAAATTCCTGGCGCGGTGGGGGAGGAGACGCCCAAAACCAGCCTGCACACCCGGTGCGCCACCTGTGGCGAATCAGCCGCCCACGATGCGGGATGGCAGGCGGAAGTCTGGGCGGACATACACGAATTCGAACACTCCCGCCACTTCGTCCGCCTTTTTGAACACTGCCGCGGCAAGGGATTGAAGGAAGTCGCCGGTTGGCGCGGTTACGCGCGCTCTTGAAGGCGCGGTTAAGCGGCGGCGGAAAGTTCGCTAGCGGCAGCCCGATCCACAAACCAGATCAGTTGCCCGGCGCCTGGTTGTACTAGTTTGGCCGGATATTCCTCGCCCGGAGCTTTGCCTTCGAGGACCTCGTGCAAGGCTGGCGCTTTGTCGGTTCCGCTCACCAGGAACGAAAGCCGGTGGGCGGCATTCAGCAGGGGTAGCGTAAATGTAATCCGGCTGGTTTTGAACTTCTCCACCCAATTGGCAGCCACCAGCCGCGATTTTTCCTGTAAAGCCTGAGTCTCAGGAAACAAAGAGGCGGTGTGTCCATCGGGGCCCAAGCCGAGAAGAATAAGATCGAAACGCGGGAATTCGCCCGCCGGCGCGGAAAAGAAATCCCTTATATTTTTTTCATACTCCCCGGCCGCCGCTGAGGCATCCGGATTCTCCCCGGCAACGCGAAAAATGTTGGCCGCAGGAATGGGAGTTTTCGAGAACAGAGCCTCATTGGCCATTCGATAGTTGCTCTCCGGATGGTCTGGAGGAACGTGGCGCTCGTCGCCAAAGAAAAAGAACATTCGATCCCAAGGCAGGGAGGGGCTGGCATTGGCGGCGAGCAGAGTGTACAGGCTTCTCGGAGTCGATCCGCCGGAGAGCGCGACGGCGAAGCGCTTCCTTTGAGCGACAGCATCATTTGCGGCGCGAATGAATTCCTCGGCAGCCGCTTGAAAAAGATCCTGCGGGGTGGTCAGGCGGCGAACTTCGGCGGTTGTGCTCACGATTTCCCCGCCTTGCCGTTGCCCGCGCTCGTAGCAGCGCAGCGCGCCGCGCCCAGCAGGCCCGCCTTGTCGTTGGTGATCACCTGCACGGTAATGCCTTCGAGAAGTGGCCGTAACCGTCCTTTGTCGAGAAAGGCGCGCATGAAGGCTGAGCCGGTCAGCCGGGGAAGAATCTTCGGCGAAATGCCGCCGCCCAGAAAAATTCCGCCCAGCGCCATGGTCTTGAGCGCCAGATTCCCCGCTTTCGCTCCATAGACGGAAACCCATAGATCGAGCGCCTGCCCGGCCAGCGGATTACTGCCATCCAAAGCGGCGCGCGAGATCACTGCCGCCGCATCCGTGCGGGAAAGATGCGCGGCAAACCCCCCGGGTTCGCCCGAGGAATCCTGTTCGCGCAGAAACTGGTACACGTGCACCAGTCCCGGCCCGGAAAGAACGCGCTCGTAGCTTACGTGGCCGAATTTTGCCGCGAGAAAGCGCAACAACTCGATTTGAAGGTCGCCTTGCGGCGCAAAATCGGCATGTCCGCCCTCGCAGGCGAAAATCTCGTGCCGGCTGCCATTCCAGAACAATCCCGCCTCGCCCAGGCCGGTGCCGGGAGCGATCACGGCCTGGTTGCCATTGCAGGGCACGACTCGATTGAGGGTAATCAGATCCTGAGCGCTCAGGGCGCCGATGCCCCAGGCATTGGCTTCCAGGTCGTTAATCAACAGGGTGGCTGGCAGGCGAATCTCTTTCGCCAGCCGCGACTGCTCGATCACCCAGGGGAGATTGGAAGTCTCGACGCGCCCGTTGTGCACCGGGCCGGCGATGCCGAAACAAGCGATCTCCGGCCGCGGAGATGCGTTTTCCAGAAACTCAGAAACGATTTCGCCGAATTCACTGTATTCGCGGCTGGGAAAGGTTCGCTCCGAAATCAGGTGCAGCTGGCCTTTCAGAGACTGAAAATAGGCCAGTCGAGCGTTGGTTCCACCAATATCTCCAGCCAGGATCATTGCTCGAAGTTCCTCCAGCGTCGGCCGTCGCGTTCCAGCAATTCGTCGGCTTCTTTGGGCCCCCAAGTGCCCGAGTCGTAGTTGGGGAAGTTGCGCGGGGGCAGCGCCTTCCACAAATCCAGAACCGGATTGACCACGCTCCACCCGGCTTCGACCATGTCTGCGCGCTGAAACAATGTCTGGTCGCCGATCATGCAATCGTGCAGCAACCGCTCGTAGCCGGTGCTGGGCTGTTTACCGAAGTATTGCTGATACTCAAAGTTCATGTCCACCGTGCCCAGGCGCATCACCGGGCCCGGAACCTTGGCCGCGAATTGCAACGAAATTCCTTCTTCCGGCTGAATGTGCAGCACCAGTTGGTTGGGCATCAGATGCTCGACCGAGGTATCGCGGAACAGAACAAAGGGAGCGCGACGGAATTGAATGACGATGTGGGTATTACGCGCGGGCAGGCGCTTGCCCGTACGCAAATAAAAAGGAACGTCGGCCCAGCGCCAGTTGTCGATCAGCAGCTTCATGGCGACGAAAGTCTCGGTGCGTGAATCGGGTGCGACATCGGGTTCGAAGCGGTACGGAGGAACGCGCTGACCTGCGAAAGTGCCCTCGCCATACTGACCGCGCACCGAGCGGCTCAGAACCTCTTCGTCGCTCATGGGCTGAATGGCATGGAGAATCTTGGCCTGCTCGTCGCGCACGGCATTGGCTTCGAAGGAAATGGGCGGCTCCATCGCGGTGAGACTGATGAGTTGCATCAAGTGATTGGGCACCATATCGCGCAGCGAGCCGGCGTGATCGAAATAACTGCCGCGGCCTTCTACGCCGACGGTTTCGGCCACGGAAATTTGCACGTGATCGATGTAACGGCGATTCCAGATTGGCTCGAAAATTCCATTGGCAAAACGGAAGGCCAAGATATTTTGCACCGTCTCCTTGCCGAGATAATGATCGATGCGGTAAATCTGGGGTTCGGCCGCGACTTTGAGCAGTTGCTGGTTGAGGGTTTTGGCCGATTCCAGATCATGGCCGAAGGGCTTTTCGACGATGACTCGCCGCCAGTGACCGTTGCTTTGCTCCATCAATCCGTTGGCCGCCAGCTTTTCCACGATGGGGCCGAAGAAACTCGGCGCCGTCGCCATGTAATAGAAGAAATTCCCGTGCGTCGAGTGGTCGCGGTCGATGCCGCCCAAATGCGCTTTGATCTGCGGATAGAGCTTGTCGTCGTTGAAGTCGCCGGCAAAATAATAAAAGCGCTGGGAGAAATGATCCCAGGCCGCGTCCGCGACGCAGTCGCCGCAATATTCTTTGACGTCTTGCAGAATTTTCTTGCGAAAATCTTCGTCCGACATCGGGGTGCGCGCCACGCCCAGGACGGCAAATTCCTTGGAGAGCAGATCGGCGCGCGCCAGGTTATAGAGCGAAGGAATCAGCATGCGCGCGGTGAGATCGCCGGCCGCGCCGAAGATCACCATCACGCAGGGATCGCCTTGCTTGCCGATCCGGGGCGTTGCTGCAGTGGGTTTTTCCGCCAACTGTGCCATTCAAATCCTCACCATCATAATGTTTCTCGTTCGGGGATTACGCCGTCTTCTTCTTCGCCGCCCCCCCGGCGCCTTCGCCGCCTTCCACGTGCCCCCCGAATTTCTGCCGCATCGCCGACAGCATTTTCTCCGCAAATGTATGCTGCTGGCGCGAGCGAAAGCGCACAAACAGCGCCGCGCTCAGCACGTCCACGGGCACGGCCTCGTCGATGGCCGCTTGAATCGTCCAGCGCCCTTCGCCAGAGTCCTGCACGTAGCCTTCGTATTCGGAAAGCGCGGGATTTTCCGCCAGCGCCATGGCCGTGAGATCAAGCAACCAGGAACTCACCACGCTTCCCCGCCGCCAAACCTCGGCAATATCCGCCAGGTTCAGGTCGTAGCGAAGGTCTTGGGGCAAACCTTGGCTGGCGGCGTTTTTGAAAATATCGAATCCCTCGGCATAAGCCTGCATGATGCCGTACTCGATTCCGTTGTGCACCATCTTCACAAAGTGCCCGGCGCCGGAGGGGCCGCAGTGGATATAGCCCTCTTCGGCGGTGCCGCCAAGCTTCTCGCGCCCCGGGGTTCGCGAAATCTCTCCCTTGCCCGGAGCCAGGGTTCGGAAAATCGGGTCGAGCCGCTGCACGGCCTCTTTTGGACCGCCAATCATCATGCAGTATCCGCGCTCGATGCCCCACACCCCCCCGCTGGTGCCGACGTCGAGGTAATGAACCCCCTGGCTCTTGACTTGCCCCGCGCGGCGAACGTCATCTTTGAAATAAGAATTACCGCCATCGATAATCGCGTCGCCAGCCTGCAGGTGCTGCGCCAGCTTCTGCACGGTCCGTTCGGTCGGATCGCCGGAGGGAACCATGATCCAAACGGCGCGAGGCGGCTTCAATTTTCCCAGCAGATCCTCCAGCGACGACGAGCCGGTTGCCCCTTCGCTGGAAAGTTGCTTCACCGTCTCCGGGCTGAGATCGGAAACCACAAGCTGATGTCCGCCGCGCATCAGCCGGCGCGTCATATTTGCACCCATGCGTCCCAGACCTACCATTCCCAACTGCATGTCGTTCTCCTTACGAACTGTTGTGGCGCAAAATCGGAATCGCAGCGCTCCCAACCTTGAGTTTCGCAATCTACGGGAGCGCCTTTTGCATGGCCGCGCTCAACTTCGCCAAACCCGCGGCCACGTCTTTTTGCAGATGAACGCGAAGCGCACGCCGTCCCCGCTCGGTAAGAACTTGAAAATCTCCGCGCGCCTGCGCAGCCTTCACCGCTCCGAATGTGTATTTTTGTCCGGGAACCGGCAATTCCAAAGCGTCGTCGCAAGTGATCTGCAGAAATACTCCGGAGTTCGGTCCGCCTTTATAGGCTTGCCCGGTCGAATGCAAAAACCGCGGCCCAAATCCCAGGCAGGTGGCGACCCGCTTCTTATCGCGCACCGCGTGCCGAATGGCTTGCAAAGCCCGTTCGTGCTCGGCATTCATCTGAATGTAGCCGAGCGTGGCAAAATAATCGCCCGCCTTGATCCGCGAAAGATGGGCTTGCAAATATCCGGCCAGAGATTTGTCGGCGGAACGGGCGAGTGCGGCAGCATTTTTTTCATCGGTAAATAACCGGATGCCATCGTCTTCGAGCACCGGCTTTTCCGCGGGCAGCGAGCCGGTCTGCTCATACGCCGAAGTCAACTCCCGGGTCACAACTTTGCTGGCTTCGACATCGGGTTGATTGAAGGCGTTGATGCCGATAATCGAACCCGCGACTGCGGTCGCAATCTCCCAGCGAAAAAATTCTGCTCCCAGGTCGTAAATGTCGTGCATTGCGATTCTTACCACCGGCTGGCCGGCCTTTTCGAGAGCGGCGATTTTCGCTTCTGCGGCTACCTCGGTTGCATGTTCCGTGTGGACGTAAGCGAAGACCCGGTCGTTGCCGTAAACCTCGGGCGGCCCCAATTGTTCCCCATCGACGGGAATAATACCCTTGCCGATTTTCCCCGTCGATTCGGCGAGCAGTTGCTCGAGCCAGGCGCCGAGCCCAGAAATATCGCGCGAAGCAATAATCGTGACTTTGTCCCGTCCGGCAGCCGCGGCGGTGCCCAGCATGATGCCCAGCATCGCCCCAGGATTCTCTGCCACCGGAACCTCCGCGCCGCAGGCCTTCACCATTTCTTGCGCGCGGTCGAGAAACTTCTTGGTCTCGATTCCCATCACGGCGGCGGGAATCATGCCGAAGTTGGAAAGCGCCGAATAGCGGCCGCCGATCGAAGGCCGACCGTAATAGACGAGGCGAAAATGATCGCCCTCCGCGACTTTCTGCATGGGCGAGCCGGGATCGGTGATGGCCATGAAATGACTGCCGGCTTTTTGTGCGCCGACCACTTGTTGGGTGCGCTCAAAAAAATATTGCTTGAAAATATTGGGCTCGAGCGTGCTCCCGGATTTGCTCGAAACAATGAAAAGCGAGCGCGCGATGTCGATTGTGTTTTCGCACGTCTTGACCTGGGCGGGATCGGTCGAATCCAGCACGTGCAGATTGGGATAGCCCGCGATCTGGCCGAAGGTCATGCGAAGAACTTCCGGGCACAAGCTGGATCCACCCATGCCGAGCAGAAGAACATCTTTGAAGCCCGCGCTCCACACCTCGTTCGCCAGCCCGCGAAACACCGTGGAATGGGCAATCTGCTCTTCGCTGATGTCGAGCCAGCCCAGCCATTTGGCTTCGTCATCATTGGTCCAAAGGCCGGCATCCCGCTGCCAAAGGCGCTGCATCTTGCGGCCAGACTGCCAATCGGCCGCGTTGGCTTGCACGGCCGAAACCAGGTTTTCCGGTAGACAAGATGTCAAGCGGCTCACGCGGATCTTTCCTTAAGGCTGGCTACCGGCCTTTTTGTTGGGTGCTTTTTTCGACGGCGGCCAAAAGTTTCTCGAAGGCCTCGGCGAACAGCTTCACGCCATCAGCGGTCAGTCGGGTGGTGACCTGGTTCATCGAGATGCCGGCTTGCGCGAGATCGTCCATGGTTTTCTGCGCACCGGCAACATTTTCCGTGAGACTATTGCCCAGCTTGCCGTGGTCGCGAAAGGCGTCCACCGTCGCGGGAGGCATGGTGTTCACGGTGTCGGGGCCGATCAATTCTTCGACGTACATCACATCGCGATAGGCCGGGTTTTTCGTGCTGGTGCTGGCCCACAAGACGCGCTGCGTTTGCGCACCTTGGTTCGCCAGAGCCCGCCAGCGGGGTGCGCCGAAAATTCGCTGGTAGATTTGATACGTGAGTTTGCCGTTCGCGATGGCCACTTTGCCTTTCAAACTCTCGAGCCGCGCCGGTTGCGCCGCGTCGCCGGGCGACTTCAGCTTCTCGTCGATCATCGCATCCACCATCGTATCGATGCGGCTGATGAAGAAACTCGCGACTCCCGCCATTTTCTTCAAATTGCCGCCGCGCTCGGCCAGATCCTCGATACCCGCCATATAGGCCTGGGCAACTTTTTCGTAAACTTCCTGCGCGAAAAGCAAGGTCACATTGATATTGATGCCTTCGCCGATGAGTTGACGAATCGCCGGAATGCCTTCCGCCGTGCCGGGAACTTTAATCATGACATTCTCGCGATTCACCGCTTTCCATAAGCGCCGCGCCTCTTCGATCGTGGCCTGCGTCTTGAGCGCGAGCAGAGGAGAAACTTCCAAACTGACGTATCCATCGCGAAACTTCGATTCCAGATAGACCGGACGCAAAATATCGGCCGCGTCCTGAATGTCGCGGATGGCGATCTGCTCATAGCGCGCCGTCGCATCGAGCTTGCCCGCAGCCGGGGAGTGCAGCATGTCGTCGTACAGCGAGCTTTCCGCGATCGCCTTTTCAAAGATCGAGGGATTCGAAGTCATTCCGCGCAAGCCATCCTCTTCAATCATCGATTTCAATTTGCCGGAGGTGAGCAGATCGCGGCGAATGTAATCGAGCCACATCGACTGCCCGTAGCCGAGCAGAGCTTTCAGAGGATTGGTTGCTTTCGAGGTTTCTAATACTCCGGGCGGATTCATAACAATTCTCCTAATGAATGAACGGCCAGTCGATAGGGGCTCGAGGTCTTCATAAAAACGCAGCCCGCGAACTGCAAACTCCCGCGGTCGTCGCGGCAGCCAAGCAAAGCGCTATTCCTCCGCGATCGCTTTTCGCGCTTCGGACACGACGGCGTCCGCGGTAAATCCAAAAAACTTGAGCAAATCCTTGATTGGGGCCGACGCGCCGAAGCGATGCATGCCAATCTTTCGACCCTTGATTCCGACATATCTTTCCCAGCCGAAGGTCGAGCCCATCTCCACCGACACCCGCGCAGTCACCGAGGGCGGCAGAACGCTTTGTTTGTAGGCTTCATC
This sequence comes from Candidatus Sulfotelmatobacter sp., assembly GCA_030037575.1. Taxonomy (GTDB): domain Bacteria; phylum Acidobacteriota; class Terriglobia; order Terriglobales; family Acidobacteriaceae; genus Sulfotelmatobacter. Next base: position 14,508 of record JASHRB010000212.1, read on the forward strand.
CTGCTGCTCGAAAATTTCCCACGAGGGCATACTCACCACGCGGGCGTGGATTCCTTCGCCTCTCAGCCGCTCGCCAGCTTCCACACACAGCGAAACTTCGCTGCCCGTCGCCATCAGGATCACGTCCGGCTTCCCGCCGGGCGCGTCGGCAAGAATGTACGCCCCCTTCGCCGCACCGGAAGCGGCGGCATACTTGCTTCGATCAAGCGTGGGAACAGCTTGCCGCGTCAGCACCAGCGCCACCGGTTGATGTTCTAACGGTGCGATGATCTTCCACGATTCGACCACCTCATTCGCATCGGCGGGGCGGAGCACAATCAAATTCGGCATGGCGCGCAATGAGGCCAGTTGCTCAATCGGCTGGTGCGTGGGCCCGTCCTCGCCCAAGCCGATCGAATCGTGGGTGAAGATGAAGATCGAGGGCGCTTCCATCAGCGCGGCCAGGCGAATGCTGGCGCGCATGTAGTCGCTGAAATTAAAGAAAGTGGCGCCGAACGCACGAATATGGGAAACGGCGAGACCGTTCACGCTGGCGCCCATCACGTGCTCGCGCACGCCAAAGTGCAGATTGCGTCCACCGTACTCGCCGGCTTCAAAGTCGGTGACCCCGTCGAACTTCAGCGTGGTCTTGTTCGATGTCGCCAAGTCGGCCGATCCGCCCATCATCCAGGGAATTTTCTGCGCCACCGCATTCAGCACTTTGCCCGAACTCTCGCGCGTGGCCATACCCTTGGCATCGGCGGGAAAGGTGGGCAGGTTCCGGTCCCAACCCTCGGGCAATTGGCGACGCTCGATGAGATCGATTTGTTGGCGCAGTTCCGGATACCTCTCCGAATACTCGGCAAACATCTTCGACCACCGCGCCCGCGCCTCGCCGCCGCGTTTTCCCATCCCCTCCTGAAAATGCTCGCGCACGCCTTCGGGGACGACAAATTTCGCATCTTCCGGCCAGCCGTAAAATTTCTTGACCAGCCGGACTTCTTCTTCGCCCAGCGGCTCGCCGTGCGCCGCGTTGGTGTCTTGCTTGTGCGGAGATCCGTATCCAATGTGGCTGTCGACAATAATCAAGGTCGGCCGATCGCTGGTGTGTTTGAACACTTCAAAGGCGCGCGCCAGCATCTCCAGATCGTTGGCATCGGCCACGCGAGTCACATTCCATCCGTAGCCGACGAAGCGGGTGGCCACATCTTCGCTGAACGACCACTTCGCAGGCCCATCCAGCGTGACCCGATTGTGGTCATAGATCCAGCAAAGATTGGCAAGCGCAAGATGTCCGGCCAGCGAAGCGGCTTCGCCGCCCATGCCCTCCATCAGATCGCCGTCGGAGCACAGGGCATAAATGTCATAATCGAAAACCGCAAAGCCTGGCCGGTTGAAAGTTGCGGCCAGCCATTTACTGCCAATGGCCATTCCCAGGCTGTTGCCCACGCCCTGTCCGAGGGGGCCGGTCGTGGTTTCAACTCCGGTGGTGATGTGCGACTCGGGATGACCCGGAGTGCCGCTACCGAGCTGGCGAAAGCGCTTGATCTCCTCCATCGGAACCGCAAGTTCTTTCAGCACCTCGCCGTTCTCCGACACCTCGCGCACCCCCGCCAAATGCAGCATCGCGTAGAGCAGCATGGAAGCGTGGCCATTCGACAAAACAAAGCGGTCGCGGTTCAGCCACTTGGGGTCTTCCGGGTCATAGCGCAAAAATTCCTGCCACAGGCAATACGCCACCGGTGCCAAGCCCATGGGCGCGCCGGGATGCCCGCTGTTGGCCTTTTGCACGGCGTCGATCGCCAGGGTACGGATCGTGTTAACACAAAGCGTATCCAGTTGTTTGCCGGTCACGACGGCTTGTTCGCTGGCCACCATCCGAATGAATCCTCCTCGCCAAAAACCTGGCTTCCGGGTTGTTTGGGCGGACTGGTTACCTACTTAGAGTCCCATCTGGACGAAAGGGTTTCAGATACAGCAAGAGCGCCTGGAAAGCGCATTTCGAGTGTATCAATTTC
>JASHRB010000213.1 GCA_030037575.1 Candidatus Sulfotelmatobacter sp.
AAATTGCGGGCCAACTGAGCATCGGCCCACGCACCGCAAAGCCGCGCTTGCCCCGTGATTCCGGCGCTCTCCGCTGCTCGCCAGCAGAGAATCTTGTGGGCGAATGCCCGCCAAATTACCGCCTGTATTTTCATAGCCCGCTCCATGGCGGTCTTCGGCCCGGAATCCATGCTCCCGATGGCCTCCTACCCTCACCGCCCCAAAGCGGACATTTCATCTGCTACCGACACCTGCCGACCACTGCTTGCGGAAGAGTTTGGTAATGGTTCACTAGAACCACTACCAAGAGTTTCAATCTATATCGTCTTACGATATAGTATGGTGTCGTGCGGAATGGCGCGATACCAATCCCGGAATGAAGAAACTTACCTGGTCGGACTATCAGGCATTGGCGGAGTTCCGTCATCAAATCCGCCGCTTTCTCCATTTTAGCGAACAAGTGGTAAAGCAGGCGGGATTGGAGCGCGGCCAGTATCAGCTGATGCTGGCCATTAAGGGGATGCCGGCCGGGGTGCGCCCGCGAATCCGTGAACTGGCCAACCGCATGCAAATCCGTCATCACAGCGCCGTCGAACTCGTGAATCGTTTGGAAGCCGGAGGCTTCGTTCATCGCGCGCGGGCGCGCGAGGACCGCCGCGAAGTGCTGCTTGCCCTCACCCCCAGGGGAGAAAAAGTGCTTGGCGAACTGGCGCTGCATCACCGCGACGAATTGCGCAACGCCGCACCCGACCTGGTTTCGGCTCTGCGAGGCATCATGCGTGGAGGCAATCAGAACCCACGTTCTTCCGGCGAATCCAGAAAAGCAAAAGCGTAAATCCCACGGCCATCAGCGATCATCTTAGGAAGGCAGCTTAGGAGAGCAACCCGCTAGAAGCAACCATGAACGAGCAATCCACCAAACCACAGCCGGCGATCGTACGCTTTCTCGAGCAGCATTCTTTGTTTCATCGCTATGCTTCGCTGGTTCGCGAAGACCTGACCCATGTCTACGCCCGCGACCTCCGCAAATGGCTTATCGTGGCGCCGATCATTGGTTTAACCACCGGACTGGTGATCACCGCGATCGTGGTGATCATTCTGGACAAAATGTGGCCGCCGGTTTTGCGCTATTACCTGCAACATCACTGGAGCATCGTTCCCGGCTTGGTCCTGGCTTTCGTGGTCACGGGACTGATCATGCAATTGCTGACTCCGGACCCCGACGAACACTCGACCGAAGAAGTGATCCGCTCCTACCACGAGCACGAGGGCAAAATCGATATGCGGGCCTTTGTGCCGAAACTGGTGGCGGCGATCACCACGGTCGGTGCCGGAGGCAGCGCCGCGCTGGAAGGGCCCAGCATATATGGGGGCGCGGCGATCGGCTCTTGGCTATGGACCAAGCTACGGCGCCTGCGGCTTACCGACCGCGACCGACGCATCGTTTTGATTTGCGGAGCGGCCGCCGGAATGTCGGCCGTGTTCCGCGCGCCGCTCACGGGCATCGTCTTTGCTTTAGAAATGCCCTATCGCGACGATCTGGCGCACGAGGCGCTGGTGCCGTCGTTGCTCGCCTCGGTTATTTCCTTCGTGACTCTCAGTTCTTTTCTGGGCGCGGCACCGCTGTTCGACTTTACCGGCTGTGCCGGGTTTAGCCGCCGGGATTTGTACTGGAGCGCCCTGCTCGGCCTGCTCGTCGGGTTGGTGGCAATGGTGTTTGTGATCACCTTTCGGCGGGCGCGAAGCTTCTTTGTGGGCTGGCGCCTGGCGCACTGGCTGAAGATGGCGGTGGGCGGCCTGGGCACCGGAATCTGCGGACTCCTGTTCCTGTCCATTTATCCGGGCAACCTCACGCCTCTGGGACCGAATTACGAGGCCGTGGGAGAAATTCTTGGCAAGTCCCACAGCAGCGCGGAACTGATTGTTTTCGCCGCGCTCAAGCTGGCCGCGACTTTGTGTACCCTGGCCGCGGGAGGCGTCAGCGCCATGTTCGTCCCCCTGTTTCTTACCGGGGCAAGCATCGGCACAGCCTTCGGGCAATCCGTAGTGCACAGCTCCTGCCTGAACCTTTATGCGGCCGTGGGCATGGCCGCGTTCCTGGCTGCCGGTTACAAGACTCCGCTGGCCGCCGTGGTTTTTGTCGCCGAAGCGACCGGCGGCCATGCTTTCATCGTTCCCGCTTTGATCGGAGCGGCGGTCGCCTATGCGGTGTCGGGAGACGCCTCCGCCTCGGGCGATCAGCGCCTGCATGAAGGAGCCAAGGTGGCCGAAGTCGAGACCTAAGCGGGAACGTTTCTCGAGCTTACTGCTTGTTCTCCGCCACCGCGATCAGCGGGCGAAGGGCATCGACAGAAACCCCCAAGTTGCCGCCGGAAAAACCGTCGATGTAAGCCGAGTTCACTCCGATCACGAGGCCGCTGGAGTTAAACACCGGGCCGCCGCTGCCACCATGCGCGGTGGAGGCGTCATAGATCAGTTTGTCGCCGACGACATCGCCCAGATGCCCACAAGTGGTCGAAGGACGAATCAGCGAAAGGGCAGCCAGTTCGCTGGCCGCAGTGATGTCCCCGTGACGGTACGCCAGACGACGATAAATGCCGGTTGGCGACTTGGCCACCATCCCCGCAATGCCCATGGGATAGCCGATTACGGTAACCGGCTCTCCGGGCAGGGCAATCCCTTTGGCAAGCGGCAAAGCCGGAAGCCCACGCACCGCGTCTTTGTCCGCGATTCTCAAAACCGCGAGATCTTCCGCTGCAGATACGACCCCGGGCGCCAGATTCACCGGCGTGGGCGAAGCGGGAAAGAACACGACCAAGCTTTCGAGCATGGCTTTGCCGCCCCGCTGAATCAAAGCCTCGGCTTCGGCATCGCCATACCACGGTTCGGCGACGTGGCGGTTGGTCGCGAGCAACCCGTCCTCGACGAGAAATCCCGTGCCCGAGACCCGAGCCCGTATGGTCGCCGGATGGTTTGTGAACCCAATCTGATAGATGCCGTAAATGTAACCGATTGAATTGCGGTATCGGCTGAGCACCACGGCGGGCGTCGCCTGCTCCTTCTCGAGTTGCTCCACCTGCTGCGCAAGCTTCTGCACCTGCTTGTGCAGTTCGTCGGGAGCGGCCGGCCGGGCCGCGCCCGGCGTGTAATAGTGGAACATTGCCGCCGCCCCTGCCACCACCACCAGACCAAGGACAGCCTGCACGGCTTGCTGCCAGCTTTCGGTGACCTCGTTCGATTCTCGCGGAAGCTGCGCTTCGGACATGGGCGTGGAAGGCCTCGCGCTTCCAGCCTTTTCATCGAGCCGAAAGCGGCGCTGGAAGCCGGGATTGGCCATCTTCCCCGCTTTGCCGTTGATTTTCCACGGTACGAAGGATGATGTACGGGAGATAGGAGAGAAAGAGCCAAAAAGACGCCGGCAACGTCGCCCCCCCCCGCCGCGGTCAGAAAGTCCTAGGGCCGCGAGACGCCCAGGCGCTTCGCCATTTCATCGTAAAGAAACCCTTCCCCGGGCTGGTACGGCTGAACCCATTCGCCATCAATGACAAACTGCGGAATAGCGCGCTTGCCGGTATGTTTGATGACCTCTTCGATGGCTC
>JASHRB010000214.1 GCA_030037575.1 Candidatus Sulfotelmatobacter sp.
CGCCAGCCGCGTGGCCTGGGTCTTCGACGCCAAGGGAGTTCGCAACGTCTGGGTCGCGGATGGTCCTGAATTCGCCGGGAGCGCGCGACCCGTCACTCACTACCGCGAAGATGATGGCCAGCCCATTGCCAGCCTGCGACTCACGCCGGATGGCAAAACCGTGGTCTATGCGCTGGGAACGGAATGGAATGATGCGCAGGAGAGCGCCAACCCGGCAAGCTGGATCAAAGGCGCGAAACAGAAGGTTTTCGCCTTCGACGTGGACGCCAAGAACGCGTCGCCCCGCCTGCTCGGCGAGATGGGGTGCCCGGAAGAAGGCTGTGAGGATATCGAAATTTCTCCCGACGGCAAGCTCGCGGTCTGGTCGGCAAAAAAGAAATTGTGGCTGGCCAGCGTCGACGGCAAACAGCCAGGCAAAGAGCTGGCAAGCGTGCGCGGATCATCGGTCGAACCACGCTGGTCGCCCGATGGCAAGCACATCGCCTTTGTCAGCCAGCGCGATGGGCACAACTTGATTGCGGTTTACGATTTTGGCGGCGATTCCATTCGCTACATGTCGCCCAGCGTCGATAAGGATTCGATGCCGCGTTGGTCGCCCGACGGCAAATCCATTGCTTTCGCGCGCACTCCCGGCGATGAAAACAAGCTGCCGCTGATTCCAATTCGTCCCCGACCCTGGTCGATCTGGATGGTCGACGCCGCCACCGGCGCCGGTCACGCCCTTTGGCGCAGCGGCCAACGGCTCGACGACTCGATGCCCGAACTCAGCGGTGATGGCACGCTCAACTTCGCAGCCGATGATCGCATCGTCTTCGCCTCCGAGCAGGATGGTCGCAATCATCTTTATTCCATCGCCACAACCGGCGGCACCGCCGGGCTACTCACTCCCGGCGATTTCGACGTGGAAGATGTCGCCCTCAGCAGCGATAAGCGATCCCTCATCTATTCTTCGAACCAGGACGATGTCGACCGTCGGCATCTGTGGCGCGTGAGCGTAGCTGGGGGCTCGGCACCACAAGCCGTGACCAGCGGCGAAACCATGGAGTGGACGCCCGTCCAAACCGCCGACGGAACCATTGTCTGCCTGGGTTCGACCGCCACATTGCCCGCGATGCCCTACCAAGTCAGCGCCAGCGGCCGCCAAATGATCGCGGCGCAGGCCCTGCCCGGCGATTTTCCCTCGGCTCGATTGGTCACGCCCCAGGCAGTGATTTTTCGAAGCGCCGATGGCCTCACCATTCACGGCCAGCTTTTTCTCCCGCCCGATATCACCGGCAAGATTCCGGGCCTCGTTTTCTCGCATGGCGGCCCCAGCCGCCAAATGATGCTCGGCTTCCATTACATGGATTACTACCACAACGCCTACGCTGCAAATCAGTACCTGGCCAGCCGGGGCTACGCCGTTCTCTCCGTGAATTACCGCCTGGGAATTATGTACGGCCGCGCCTTCCGCGAAGCGCCCAACACCATCTGGCGGGGAGCCGCCGAATACCAGGACGTCGTCGCTGCAGCACGCTACCTGCAGTCGCTTCCGCAAGTGGAAGCTGACGAGATCGGCCTTTGGGGTGGTTCCTACGGCGGCTTTCTCACCGCCATGGGCCTGGCACGCAACTCGGAAATTTTTAAGGCCGGAGTCGATTTCCACGGGGTTCACGATTGGAGCATTTTCCTCACCCAGCGGCCGTATTTCGGCAGCATCGCGCAGAAGCCGCCCGACGCCGACGCAGCCGTGAAGCTCGCATGGGAGTCTTCCCCGGACGCTTACGTCGATCAATGGAAATCCCCGGTGCTGCTCATCCACGGCGACGACGACCGCAATGTTCCCTTCACTCAAACCGTCGATCTGGTCCAGCGCCTGCGCGGGCAGCAGATTGGGTTCGAGCAGCTAATCATCCCCGATGAAATTCACGGATTTCTGCGCTGGCAGGATTGGATTCGCGCCTATGGGGCAACCGCCGACTTCTTTGACCGGACCTTAAAGGAAGGCGAGAACATCGGCACCAATAATTGAGAATCGGAAAAGCCATCAGCAGACCTTCCGGCGGAAACCCGGGAGAGAATACCCTGGCCGGGTCTCCGACTGCGCGCATCGCCACCGCGTAAATCGCTTTGCCCGCGGTGTTCTTCAGACCGCGGCAACTGTCGTCCGCCGCGGCTTCCGCTCTTGCCGGGTTTCGACGGGACGGGCGGGTGAATCAAGAGGAATCACCACTTCAAAGCTCGATCCGCTACCGAGCGAGCTGTGCACGGCAATCGAACCGCGGTGCTGCTTGACGATCCAATCGGCGAAGGCAAGGCCGATGCCGGCGCCGCCGAGCTCGCGGCTTCTGGCCTTATCGACGCGATAGAAACGCTCGAAGATTTTGCCCTGGTCTTCTTGGGCAACTCCAATGCCCGTGTCGCAAACCGCGATCACCGCGTTGTCGTCCCGCGCCGCCAGGCGCAACTCAATCGCGCCGGGCGCAGGCGTGTACTTAATAGCATTGTCGAGCAGGATCGCCAGCAGGCGCTGGATGGCGCGCGAGTCGGCCAGCACCGGCAGCTTCTCCTCCGCCATCGATTGCGCAAAGCGCAGATTTCTACTCTCCACCAGCGGACGCCAATCTCTCACCGTTTCCTCCATCAGCTCGCTCAGGTCGAGCGTCGCGAGATTCAGGTTCTCTCGCCCTGAGTCGGCGCGGGCCAGGGTCAACAGCTCTTCAATCAGGGAGGATGTCCGCTCGGCCTCCAACAGAATGTGGCGAAGGGCTTCGCGATACTCTTCGTCCCCCTCCGAACCGCGAAGCGTAATCGCGCACGGCAAGAAACATCAACGGCGGCAACCTGAGCGCAAGGGTGGAGAGGCTGACATCGGGCGACGAGTTGCAGCGATTTCGGACGTGTTGAACGAGATGCTGGCGCGCATCGAGAACGCCTTCCAGCGGGTGACCCAGTTCACCCCCGATGCTTCACACGAGTTGCGCACTCCCCTTGCGTTGATTCGCACCGAGGGTCAGGCGACGGCGTGCGACAGCGGATCGCCGCGGGTTGTCTGATGGCGGCGCCTCTCGCAACAAGAAAATCCCCGCCCAAAAGCTCCGGGGATTTAACATCTCATTTGGATTCGTCGGCTTTGTGCCAAGTCGCATCGCGAGAGTAAGCGGTCAAATTTTTCGCAATTTCAACGGTCCGCTTGCCCAAATCTTTTTCATAAACCACACCGTCCTGATCCACGATGAAGGTCATAACACCGGTTGAGCGATACACAGCAGGATAAACGAGAAATGCGAATCCTTTGGTCATTGCCCCGTGGGCAAGGTAGCTTTCCTGCTCCCCACCCAGGCCTTTTTCCTCGCGCAGAATGAGGAAGTAATAACCGTTGAAAGGCTCGTGCTTCTCCGCCGCCGCGCTCATGGAAGCGGCGGCGACCAGGGGACCGATTGGACTTTCATTCTCGCCCGCGCTCGCCTGCCAATAGAGACCGTCGTGCTTCCCCGGGTCGCTCACCAGTTTTTGGGCATAGACTCCGGACCGGCCGTCGTGCGCCTGCGCGTAATATTCCTTTTCGGCGTCAACCAGTTCGTGACACACGCGAATGGTCGCCAGCTCGTTTCTGCCGATTCTTCGATAGAGAATTTCCTGTTTGCCAGCGGGCGTATCGAAATACCAAATATTGCCTTTGTGCACCAGCGGAATGGGCGTCGGCCAGTTTTCTGCTCCGATGTAAAGTGTGGTGGTTCCATTCGGTTCGACCACCAGACGATGCATCTGCTCATACTTTTGAACGAACTCGGCACGGTTGCTTTTGTCTTCGGCGGGATCGCCCGAGGAAACGATATCCTTCGCCTCCGGGCCGAGAATCTTTAAGATCGCTGCCGCATCGTCTGCTTTCAAAGCCGCCACCAAAGCCTTGCTCGCCTCTGTTGCCGAGGCAAAGGTTCTCGCCCGGGTTGGCTGGGCGGGGGCGGGCAACACCATTCCAGCCGCAAGCATCGCGACGCCGGCAAGCTGGCCGGCGACCCTCAATTGGTGTGTCAGGCAACGGTCTCGATGGTTGAACATGATGGCTATCTCCTTGCAATTTTCGATCGGCGGTTGGAAAGTTCAAGTCTGCATGGAAAGCGGCGGCGCCGCTTAACCACGAAATGCTAGCGGCGTCCTCCGCCGCCACCACCACCGTGGAATCCGCCCCCGCCAAAGCTGGCTCGGCCGCGGGAGGCGAAACCGCGCACATCGCCTCCATGGGCGAATCCACCGAAGGCCCCGTGGGCCGCCGGAGCGTGAACCGCCCCAAAACCGCGAAATCCCCGGTCGCCAGCCGCAAACGCCGCACCGGGATGGAACCCGCCGTGGAAGTAGGCATCGCGATCATAGAAAGCGTGACTATGGAAAATGTAAGGCTGACCGGCCCAAAGAATTCCGTGGCCGAACCAGTTAAAGCCCCAATGTGGCCAGCCCCAGCCGAAGCCGAAGAACGGGCCAATCCCAAATCCGATGCCGAAAGAAATGTATGGCCCTCCCACGTCCCACCAGGGCACGAACCCCGGCCACCAGCCC
>JASHRB010000215.1 GCA_030037575.1 Candidatus Sulfotelmatobacter sp.
AGATGCCATGCGGCTGCTCTCGAGCTTTTGTGAACTATTGCCGACCGCAGGCGAGGCAGCCTCCGCCGGCACACAAACTCCGAAACAAACCGATCCCGAAGATCGCATGTTGCACGTGCGCATGCAGGGCAACACGCTCGGAGTCTTTGACGTGTTCTACGATTCGACGGCCGATGAGGACATCGAAGCCGGCCAGACCAAGACTGCGGAGAATGGAAACGTTTACTACGACGTCTGGACTTCGTTTTCCAGCCGAAGCAGCGAACCACCCAAAGTGCTGCAGAAGAAAATACCGGAAACCTTGCCCCCAGAGTCTGAATCGCGCCAGAATCGCATTCTGGTTCATAGCTACGTGATTGACGCCCGCGTAAAGCCGCCTAACGAGTTGGAGGCTGACGTCAAATTGCAGCTCGACGTGGAGCATGGAGGGTCACGTTTCCTGGCCTTCGAGTTGTCGCGCTTCTTGGAGGTCACGCGGGTCGAGTCCGATGGACAAGCGGTCGAGTTCATTCATAATCCGGCGGTCGAGGGTTCGCGTCTGGCGCGCAGCGGCGATGACCTCGTGGCCGTGATTTTGCCTGCGCCGGCAGTGAAGGGGGCAAAAATCGGCTTGCACTTCGTCTATAGCGGAGATGTGCTGGCTGAAGCGGCCAAGGGATTGCTCTACGTGGGTGCACGGGGGACCTGGTATCCCAACCGCGGGCTAGCCATGGCCGATTTCGACCTTACTTTTCACTATCCCGCCGGTTGGACCGTGGTCGCCACCGGAAAGCCGGCGCCAGTCGCATCCGGGTCGTCAATCTCCGCGCAAACTGCCGCGCAAAATGCAAACCAGGAACAAGTGGCTCGCTGGGTCTCGGAACGCCCCATCCCGCTAGCCGGTTTCGACCTCGGCCAGTATGTCCGAGTCGAGGCAAAAGCCGGGAACGTTACCGTCGAGGCCTATGCCACCGCGGAAATGGAACGCGAGTTTCCCTCTCCTCCGCCATCGGCGACGCCGGAGGTCAACCCTTTGCATCGCCATCCGGTCGTCGAATTGCCGCCTCTGCCGCCGACTGCCCTTCCGCCGTCTCCGGCGCGCAATGAAGTCGCAGTCGCCAATTTCACGGCGGAAGCAATTCGCTTTTACGCCGCTCGATTCGGTCCGTTCCCCTACAGTCGGCTCGCCCTCGCGCAGTTGCCCGGTCTTGAGAGTCAAGGTTGGCCTGGTCTTATTTTCCTTTCTTCCTATGCTTTCCTGAACAAGGAGGAACAGGCAGACATCCACATGAACGAGGCGGGCGCATTGATGGACCGACTAGTTCCCGCGCATGAAGCCGCGCACCAGTGGTGGGGCGACTTGGTGACCTGGAGCACGTATCACGATCAGTGGTTTTCCGAAGGCCTGGCGAACTATTCGGCGTTGATGATGTTGCAGCAGAGAAATCCCACCGGCTTCCACCTGATCATGGAGAAATACCGCCAGGAAATTGCCCAGAAAAATGAAAACGCCGGGCCGGTAACCTTAGGTAGCCGGTTGCTTTCATCCCGCTTTCCGCAAGGATACATGGCGATCAGCTACGGGCGCGCGACCTGGCTGTTTCACATGCTGCGCTGCATGTTGCGCGATCGGAGCGACAAGGAAGGGGGAAAGGGCTCGAACAACGGCGACATCGACGAGCCTTTTGTTCGATCCCTACGCAAGCTGCGGGAGCGCTATGCGGGCAAGTCGATCACCACTCGCGAATTGCTGGATTCGTTTGCAGAGGATTTGCCGCCCAGCCTGCGCTATGAAGGCAAAGCTTCTCTTGACTGGTTTCTGGATGGATGGGTCCATGGCACGTCGCTGCCTCGCTTCGAGCTGCAAGCCGTGAAATTTTCCGCCAAGGGTAAGGAGAGGTACGTCACCGGGATTCTTCGCCAGGAAGATGCGCCGGCAAATTTGGTGACTTCCGTTCCTATCTATGCCGCGGTGACGGGGCGGGCTCCCGTTTTTCTCAGCCGCATCTTCGCCGACGGAACCGAGACGACCTTTCGACTGACTGCCCCTGCGGGCGCGCATAAGCTGTTGGTAGATCCCGACGGCACGGTGCTCACTGCACCGAAGCATGAACACTAGGGGAGCCAAGCAAAGCGCTGTTTCCCGCAACGCAGCCTGGGGTTTGGTAGCGACATGCGGCGCAGCCAATCGGCGAAATGGGAACCCGCCGCTCCCGCCGCCTGGCAAGCGGAGCCCGTCGGGCAAGCCTTTTATTGCGATTTGGGGTCGCAGGGTCACGCTCCCGGTCAACCCAACCAGGCCGACACGCCGAACCCTTTCGGGTAATTTTTCTCCGTCTCCGCTGAGGCTAATCTTTGAGAAAGACCCATTCAACAACCGTGAAAATCGGCGTAGCGCTAGCGAATGATGGCCCGGAGCTGCCATGAAGCCGCTGCTGATGCCTGCAATTTTTCTGCTCCTCGTGGGAGCATTGCTGCATACGGGGATCTTTCTGCCCAGCGCTCCGCTCGCCCTGTACGCTTTTTTCGGCGCCTGCCTTGCCGGGCTCCTGCTCTCCTGGCGATTTCACTCCAGCCGCATCTTCTCCGCCTTGCTGGTTTTATATCTTGCCCAACAGGCCATTTCGTATTTCTGTGCGGGGTCCTTTCCGGCGCGCTCGGCAAGCATCGCCCTCACCTCGGTCGGCATCCTGGTGCCGCTCAACTTCGTTCTGCTGTCGTTTTCGCGCGAGCGGGGATTCTGCTGGCCTAGCCTCGCATCTACAGGAACTGTTCTGTTCATTCAGTCGGTGGTTGTGCTGGTTCTTTGCCGGCCCGAACCGCTTCCTGCCGCTCACCGAGTTGCCCATTCGCCGCACCTGCCGCTGGCTTTCGCCGTCGAAGTCGGCTTCGCCGCTGCCGCCATCATTTTGCTCATCCGTTACGCTCTCTTTCGCCAACCCGCAGAAAGCGGTTTGCTGTGCGCCTTGGCCACCTGTTTTCTGGCTCTCGATTTTGGAGGTTCGGGTAGAATCCCGACTTCATACTTCTCGGCTGCCGCTTTTATTCTGGCCGGGGCGGTCGTCGAGACCTCGTATCTTCTTGCCTATCACGACGAGTTGACCGCGCTGCCCTCCCGGCGCGCCTTCAATGACGCCCTGCTTCGCCTGACCCCGCCTTATTCGATTGCCGTCGCCGATATCGACCATTTCAAGCGTTGCAACGACACCTATGGCCATGAAACCGGAGATCAAGTGCTGCAGCTGGTGGCATCAAGGCTGGCACGAGTTTCCGGCGGCGGACAAGCTTATCGTTGTGGTGGTGAGGAGTTTGTAATTTTGTTTCCCGGCAAGACCGCCACGGCTGTTCTCGAACCCCTCGAGCAGCTTCGCCGTGACATTGAAGCCAGCACGCTGCGACTCCGCGGCCCCGATCGCCGCCGCCAGACACGCGGCCCCGATCGGCGCAATCAGCGGATGCGAGGGCGCCTCCACACCGGCCACGCTATCCGCCAGCTTGGGCAGCGACCGCCGGCATGGGAAATCTCGGTCACGGTCAGTATCGGCGTAGCCACATCCGCCACGGAGAAACAGCCGGTGCGGGAAGTCATGCACGCTGCCGACAAAGCTCTCTACCGCGCCAAAGCCGCTGGACGCAACCGCATCGAAAGCGCGTCCTCTTCACCCCGCCGCAGCCGATCGAAAACGGCAGGCATCGCGTGACCTTGATTCGAAATTGATCCGGGCAGGGGGCGACAAGGATTGAGCGCGAACCCCTCGCATTTCCCCACAGAAACGTGCGGCCCGGATTCTCCAGTCGGACTGAAGAAGATCCGGGCCGTACGTCTTCGCAAGCACCACAGGCCGTGCGGTCAGCCTGCAGTCGGTGGGGGAATCGAATCTTTCCTTCCAGTGCCTTTGCACGCCGGACACTTCACGCGGATAAAAGCAATACCCTCGGACTTACCACTGACGTCCACGGACCTGGCAATGTATCCGCTTCCGCCGCAGCGCGGGCAGCTTTTCGGATCCACTCCTCCCCCTCGGTTGTTCAAAGTTTTTCATCAAATCGACCCCACCGATCGACAAACTTCATTCTGTTACGAAATGCGAACAAAATGACGGAGCCTGGGGGGAACGATCCAATGACTCTCGTGGCGCCATCCTCAGGCACGACGCCGCCGTCGCCCTGAGAGTTCCTACTTCGTTAATTCGCCGATCAGCACTCCGAAGGGTGGAAGGGAAACAGAGCTCTTTTTTATGGTCACCGGGCCGGAGTCCAGCAGGCTTTTCACCGAGGCAAAGCCCTGGGCTTTCAGTTCGAGCGCTACGTTCTGCGCCGTGCTCGACATATTAAGCGCAACAACCACGCCCCCGCTCCCATTCATCCGCAAATAAGAAAGCACATTCGCATCATTTTCATTGATGGCGACATATTTTCCGTTTAGCAAGGCGGAGTTCGTGTGCCGCAGCCGCAGCAGCTTCTTATAGAACTCCAATATGGAACTCGGATCCTTTGACTCCGCTGCCACATTGTGCGTCTTATAAGACTCCGGAACCGGAAGCCAGGGCGTGCCCGTCGTGAACCCGGCGTTCTCGCTTTCGTTCCACTGCATGGGGGTGCGCTCGCCGTCGCGCCCTTTTTCCTTCGGCCATCCCCTTCGGCCAATCGGATCCTTGACATCTTCTCTGCGCGCCGGCGGGGTGGTCTCCATTCCGATTTCTTCTCCGTAATACATGATCGGAGTTCCACGCAGCGTGAGGTAAAGGGCCGCCATCAGCTTGGCGATCTCATCGTTATGTGCGCCGTCTCCGTAGCGGTCATACGAGCGCGCAATATCGTGGTTGCTGATCACAAACGTGGGCCAGCCGGAAGCCGCGTTGACCTCCGCGATCTGTTTCCTGAACTGCGCCGGAGACAGCTTGTTCACCATGGTGAACAGAAAATCCATCGGCAGCTGCAGTTCGTTGCTGCCCTCGCCGTAATATTTGTCGAGTTCGGCCACGTCGGCGGTCCACGTCTCTCCAATCAACACCGCGTTGTATTCATTGGCAATCTTGCGTAGTCCGCGCAAGACTTCATGCACCTCAGGCTGCTTGGTGTTGTACTTGTTTTCTTCCACGGGATCGCCAAACGCGTTGCTGCCGGGCCGCAAAATCGGATTGTCCGTGAGCCTCGGGTCTTCAAACAGCGTATCCACCGCATCCAGCCGGAAACCGGAAACCCCGCGCCTATACCACCACCGCGTCACCTCGAACATCGCTTTCTCAACCGCGGGATTTCGCCAGTTCAGATCAGGCTGCTGCGGATAGAAAAAATGGTAGTAGTACTGATGGGTCGCGGGATCGAACTTCCACGCCGACCCGCCGAACGTCGACAGCCAATTGTTGGGCGGTTCTCCCGGTCCCTTTCCGTCTCGCCAGATGTACCAGTCACGATGCGCCGAAGTGCGCGAGGACCTCGAATCCAGAAACCACGGATGCTGATCGGAGGTATGGTTCACCACGAAATCAAGAATGATGCGAATATTGCGTTTCTTGGCTTCGCGCACGAGCTTGTCGAAATCCGCCAGCGTACCGTACAGGGGATCGATGTTCTTGTAGTCGGAAACGTCGTAGCCAAAATCGACCTGCGGCGAGGGAAAGCAGGGCGTAATCCAGATCGCGTCCACGCCCAAATTTTTGAGATAATCCAGCTTCGCCGTGATCCCCGTCAAATCGCCGATGCCATCCCCGTTGCTATCGGCAAAACTCCGCGGATAAATCTCATAAAAGACCGCGTGTTTCCACCAATCGTGCGCCACCGTATCCCCACTCCGAGAGTTTGTTCGCCCAAACGCAGGAAAAGCCCCAATACAGACTCCCGCCAAGCACATCGCTAAGACAATTTGCTTCATGCCACAGCCTCACTCAACTCCCGACCGCCCGGGGCGCTTGAACCGGTCCTCGGCCAGCTCGAAGACCCGCGCGACCCCGGGAAGACTACAATAGGCGCGGGCGCCTCACCAACCGCTTCTCTCATCGTATATGACCGAACGAAATTTCACTGTCGTTGGCCTGGGCGAGTTGCTCTGGGACCGGCTGCCATCCGGCAAGCAGCTGGGCGGAGCCCCGGCCAATTTTGCTTACATCACAAATCTACTCGGCGACGCCGGCATACCCGCCAGCCGCATTGGTCAGGACGATCTGGGCAACGAGATCCTCGACCGGCTGCGTCTGCTTCAAGTGAACAGCGCCTTTGTTCAGCGTGATCCGATTCATCCCACCGGAACCGTGCACGTCGAGGTGGATGCCGCCGGTCAGGCGCGTTTTGAAATCATGCAGCCGGTCGCCTGGGATTTCCTGCAGTGGACAAACGACTGGCATCAACTCGCCGCGCAGTGCGACGCCGTTTGCTTCGGTTCGCTCGCGCAACGCTCCCGGCAAAGCCACGCCACCATCCTCCACTTTGTTGGCGCGACTCGCCCGGAAACAGTTCGCGTGTTCGACGTCAACCTGCGCAAGAACTTCTACTCGAAAGAAGTCATTGCCCAGTCCATGAAGCTCGCAAGCATCGTCAAGCTGAACCACGAAGAGCTGCCGCTGGTCATGCGCCTGCTCGCACTGCAGAACAACAGCGAGCGCGATGCCGCACGGGTTTTGTTATCCCAGTTCGCTCTGAAACTCGTATGCATCACCCGCGGCGATGCCGGCAGTTTATTGATGTCCGATGCCGAGTGCAGCCAGCATCCCGGCTTCAAAATAAAAGTTGCCGACACGGTCGGCGCCGGCGACGCTTTCACGGCCGCGCTCGTGCATGGCTACGTTCGGCGACAGCCGCTCCCCCAGATCAACGAAACCGCCAATCGCGCGGGGGCATGGGTCGCGAGCCAGTCGGGAGGAATGCCCACCCCGAAGACACCCAGGCTGCAGCAAGCCTTAGCCAACATTGCCTGAAGCAAAGCGCTTTCACTTGGCAGGGGCAGGCGAAAGCTCCTCCTGCTGTTTTGCAAGTTTCTCCGCTAAGCCGGCGGGCAGCCCATGCAGCAACTCAAGAAACGCCGCGTTCGTCCATCCGAAACCCACCACGTTCATCGGATATCCCAGCGGAGGATGCGCTTCGGACGATCTGGTCACGACGTTGTACTTCTCCCG
>JASHRB010000216.1 GCA_030037575.1 Candidatus Sulfotelmatobacter sp.
GCGGTCCGAAATCGACCGCGCGAGGGTTGCCAAACTCTCATTTTGGCCTCACGGGAGTCTGGGTGGAGGAACCAACTCCCTGTTCTTCAAGAGCGCGATTGAGTTCTTCGCTGAGTTGCGTGATGCGCTTTTGATCGTGCTCGTTGGCGAGTTCACTAGCGATCACGCGCCACGGACGGCTAGGCGTTGAGTCCTGCATGGCCAGAAGTCATTTTATTTTATGCGGATTTAAGCGGTTCGGCAATGCTCCAATCATGGGCGGCCGTTATGGGTGGCTAGACCACAAACGAAATGCTCGTGTGACCTTCGTCGGGCCTTCTTTCAGCGAGCCTGGTATGGCCTCCATGATTGCCGGCCTAGAGCAATAGGGCGGTTTAAGACAACATCGGCGACGGGCTTGGGCCTCAAACTAGCTGAATTCGTTCTAGGAGTGTGTCGAGTATTCGGAATTGACTTGTTTCGACCACTACCTGTTGTGGTTCTGCGCGAAGCGGGCCACAACATGTCAGCCGACGAATGATTTCTCGGACAGACTCCTAGGGCGAGCCCGGGATGGTTATTGTGACTGTTTTTGTTCGAGCGCGATGGTGAACTGCGCCTGACAACTTTTCGCCGTGTCGTCGAAGGCCGATCCGGAGCGGTCGCTCTTGGAAGCGTGGAAAAATAATCCCTGCTTGGTCTTGGAGGGCAAGCCGGTGAAGCGGGCTTTGCCGTTGATGTTGCTGCCGACCTGAAGATCGAGCTTGTGCGTACCCCACAATCCGTAGGAGATGTGGACGGAAATGTTGGCGTCGTAAACGGGAGCGCTGTTGTTATCGGTGATGGTGAAATCGGCGGTGCATGGGCCGATGCCGCCGTCGATGACGGGAACAGTATTGGGGTTCGGCGACGAAGACAATTGAGCCCGCAGAATCGAGTAGGCGATAACAACGAGCGTGAGCACGATGAAGCTGAATGAGAGACGTAGCCTTGGCATGGGTACAAGAATAAACCGCTAGGTCAAATAACAGGATTCTGTGTCGAAGCTCGGCAGGAGTGCGGGTAATTGTGCCGGTGCCGCTGGCCGGGTGACCGTTACCTGAAACGACGGCACTGGGGAGGATTGGAAACAGATGGGGTGCTGGCGGACCGCAGGTGGAAATAAAAAGGCAGCCGGCAAGAATTGGAAACGCGAGAATCGCCAGTGGTGGGTTCGAGGAGCATGCGACCCGAACTGAGACATCTGACACCCCGCGAAGCGCCGCTGAATATCGGAAGCCGACCGAGTATCGAGGGTTACTAAAGATAGCCCCCAACTTATACACAGCAAGCCAATCGGGAACCCGGAAGGCTCCGTCGGAGTCTATGACAACTAGATAGGGATACGACCCCGGCGCTGTAGATATTGAGTTTTGGCTCTTGGCTTTTAACATTTTTGCATCCACTCAGGTGGAAAAACCTATAATTGGTGGAGTACACAGGGGACTTGCAGTATGGCTGGAGCATCCACACTGGGGGAACTAGCAGGCGCGATTGGAGCCGGCGCGGAAGAAGCCGCGATTGTGGCCGAACTGAAGGCCGGATCGGAAGGGGCGTATGCGTGGCTGATCGGGGAATTCCAGCGCCCGGTTTATGGGCTGGTTTATAGGATGGTTAGCGATCCGGCGGATGCAGCGGATACGGTGCAGGACGTGTTTCTGAAAGTATTCCGCGGAATGAAGCACTTTCACGGTGAGTCGAGTCTGAAGACGTGGATTTACCGGATTGCGTTGCACGAGGCGGCGAACCGGAAGCGGTGGTGGTTCCGGCACAAGGCGCAGGAGATGCCGATCGAGCCGGCGGAGTCGGAGGGGTTTACGAAGCGGGATGAAACGATGCGATGTGCGCTGACCGATCCGCATGATTCTCCGTTCGACAACGTTGCCCAGCGCGAATTGCAGGAACGGGTGGACGCCGAGTTACGGCAGCTTCCCGAACCATATCGATCGACGCTGATCTTGCGGGACCTCGAAGATATGTCGTACGAGGAGATTGCCGAGGTGCTACAGATTTCGCTGGGTACGGTGAAATCGAGGCTGACCCGCGGGCGACAGGCGCTGAAGGGGCGGCTGACTCCATATGTGCGGGAGGTTGGCGACGAACTTGGACTGAACAATGTTGAAGATAATGGTTTGAGGCTGCGGATCACTGCGGGGGGGAGAAGGGTCGAGGTGACGCCATGAAGTATATGGCCACAGAGTCGAGTCAGGAACATGGCGATTTCCGAATTGCCACGACCATGCGCTGCGCGGAAGCGAGAGGATTGCTGTCTCCGTATCTGGATGGAGCGGTGAAGGGAACGGAGATGCGGGGTCTGCGCGATCATCTGGAAAGCTGCGCCGCGTGCATGGGCGAATACCGCTCGCTGCGCCGGACGCAGCAGGTGCTGACCAGCATGGCACGAGTGAAAGAGCCGGACGACCTGGGACTGAAACTGCGGCTGGCGATTTCGCGGGAAGTGGCAGCAGCGCGACGCGGGCGGTATGAGGGATTGCTGGTTCGTCTGGAAGATCGCATGAGGGCGTTCATGGTTCCGGCGACAGCAGGCTTGGTATGCGCGCTGCTGATCTTCGGACTGGTGACGGCCATTCTGGCGATGCCCGGGCCGTTGCAGGCGAACACCGAAGATGTGCCGCTCATGCTGAACACCGGTCCGGAGCTGGAGCAAACGCTTTTCGGCACGACCTTGAGCAGCATCAACGCCGATTCGCTGGTGATTGAAGCGTATGTCGATCAGAACGGGCGAGTGCAAGATTACAAGATTCTTTCCGATCCGGGAGCGAGCCAGCAACTGCTTCCCGAGGTAAAAAGGATGCTGATCTTCACGACGTTCCGTCCGGCGATGTTGATGGGGCATCCGATTTCGTCGCGTGCGGTATTGTCGTTTTCCAAGATTAATGTGCAGGGGTGAGCTGGGCTAACTGGGTTGGGCGGGGTCGTAAGCAAGGTCGCTCGCTTCTAAACCCAAAGCCGAGTTCGCGTACGGGGCAATCGGGATTCTTCATCAATTGAGCTACCGATTGCAGGAGAAGTTTCTCGAATCAATTTCCCTGCAACCTTGGAGCTTTCATCGATTGCGTGGAGAGAGGTTCCTGGCTTTGCGCGGCGTCTCCCCAGTTGTGGAGTCGTTTGCTTCCCGGCAAGCTCGTCAGCGCTAGGGTCCCCCAAGTGCGGTTTGCTGGGCATTCTGGCGAAAAAATTGGGTTGCGTTCCCGGTGACTGATGCGCTGGCGCAGACAGGAAGCCCCCTTTCATAGTAATGCGGTGAGTATAGCGAAAGAGATAGGTTAGGACCTGCCCAGGCCCGGCAAAGGGTCGCTTGGTGGCAGCCCCGCCGTTAACTCCCCGAGGAAAAAACTGGCTTGATTGACGATTGCCACGAAGCGGTACACCTCTTGAAGCGATCCTTTCTCAAACCCGATGGCGGCACCCAAGCCAGAGTTTCCGAGGGTCAGAAGTGTGAGCGGGTTACCGAACTCGACGGAGAACCAACATGCGTCCGGGTTGCACGTCCGTGGGGTTTGTTCTGGAGCGAGAGACGTAAGAAGAGTCCCGTTGTCGAAATAACTCGACCTCTTGGAATGAAGCTTGGCCCACGTTCATTGCGCGAAGGTTCACCCACAAAGTCTTCTGCGGCTCGTCGTGTTCGCCACGCACTACAAAACAGGCAAAGAGAAACCGAGAGCCGCGATTACCGGCGCCCAGGCTCACTGTCTTCAAATGCTTCCATCTGATAGAGGCTTTTCTGAGATACACAACCACGGCATTGGGGCGAGAATAGCACCTTGTGCAAAGATCGGAGAGTGGGTTTGAATGCGTGTAATGGGGAGATAACCACACTCGGCTTTATTGTTGATCTTCTGGCGCTGGTTCCTCTTGGCATATTTGTAGTCTTTGATTTTCCTGACACAAAAAGCGCAGTCGCTCCCAGCCCCCTTGGATCTTCCAGCAGGAACGGTACGCGCCACTGACCAATACAAGATCGAACCGTCGGCGCGTTCATCATAAGGGTTTTCCCTCGAACTCAAAGCCAGGCGGTGGCGTCTGGCAATTGTACGGAGAGAACAGATGCAGGAATTCACGTGGCCCGGTCGCAAGGTGGAGGCCGAGTTGGCGTTCGATCTTGAAAAAGCTACCCTCAGGCGCGAGTTTGAACAGCATCTCAAGGAGTGCGGCACGCTGGCGTTTCGGGTTGCGCGCGGAGTCTTGCGCAACGCCGCCGATGCAGAGGATGTCGCGCAGGAAGCAATGCTCCGTTCGTACCGTCGCTTTGCCCGACTCCGCGATCCTTCGCGGTTCCGGGCATGGCTGGTTCGAATCAGCTTCCGTCTCGCGCTGGATCATGGGCGTTCCGCGCGCCGCCGCCAGCAGCGAGAAATCGCTTGGGCGACCGATCTGCCCAAGCCGACCGCGGAGGAAATCGCCGCGTCAAACGAATTCGGGCGGCGCTTACAAGAAGCGATGCGGTCACTATCAGAAAAATCACGACTCATTTTGTTGCTCACAAGTATGGATGGTCACTCGCTTGAAGAGGTGGCGGAGCTACTACAGTTGCCTGTCGGGACTGTGAAATCGCGTTTGCATTCCGCACGGAAGCAACTTGCGGAGAAATTACGATGACCTGCGACAAATACGAGAATGCGCTGCTGCTAGCGGCAGCAAGCAATGGCGAAATGGATGCGAAGCTTACACGACACCTTGCGTGTTGTTCGAGGTGCCGCGCAACTCTGCGCGCGGAGAGGGAATTGTTCGCGCGAATCGATAGTGCCCTGCGCGCGCAGATGGACGAGGACCCGAGGCCTGGTTTTCTGTCCCAGTTGCGACTAGAGCTTTCGAAGGAGTTGACGGCCCGGCCTGGATCGAATCACGTGTGGCACGTGGCGGGACCAGCTTTGGCGCTGGTTCTGATGGCGATGTTCTATCCGTTGGTTAATGCGCGACAATCAAGCGTCCAAGGGAACCTGCAGATGCCTACGATTAGAGCGCTGCCGAGTGTCGGAATAACCCAATCCGCGCGCGCCAGGAAAGATTTGGGAGTACGGTCCAGCCATCACTCCAAGCGTCCGGCCGTGCAAAGCGCCAGCCCCCCGGAACCCGAAGTCTTGGTGCCTCCAGATGAACAGAAAGCCTTTGCGCAATTCGTGGCGCGCGTGGCTGGACGCGATGCAAGGGCGGAGGTGGTTGTGAGTCCTGCGGCTGACAACCCGGTTGCCAGAAACACGGAGTTGCCGGGGGTAGCCTCGGTTGACATGGCGGCGCTCCAGCTCCAGCTCAATAGGACGGAACAAAGCGAGTGGATGGCTAAGACCGGCGGACCAGAGTGAACGAGGAGGAAGAATGAGAAAGGCAGCGATGGCAGCATTTCTGGTTGCCGCGTCGGCGATGGCGATGCCGCGGTTGACCGCACAGGAGAAACCGAGGAGTGAAGACGCGGCGACGGAAGCACGCCCAGCGCAACCGACGCCCTTAAGGATAGCCGTCACGTTTACGGAGTTTGAAGGCGACAAGAAAGTGAAGAGCTTGCCCTACACGATGGTGGTGGTTGCGGACGGAAAGCCGCCGAAGTCGGTAGTTAAAATGGGGAGCCGTGTTCCAGTTTACGCGGGCAAAGAACATGGTATGCAATATCTCGACATCGGCACTAACATCGACTGTCAGGCGTCCCGCGCGAACGATAACAGGTTCGATATCAGGCTGATTCTCGAGCGATCGTGGGTGGAGGGCAATTTAGCAGTCGCCGTTGATCCCGATGCGTCTTCGCAATCCACCGGACAATTCCCAGAACCGATTGTGCGGCAATTTAAATCAGAGTTAAGCCTGACACTGCGCGACGGCCAAACCGTAGAGAGCTCGTTTGCCACCGACCCTCTGAGTGGAAAAGTCTTCAAGGTGGAGGTATCGCTCGCCGTAATGAAAGGGTGAATGTTCTGACTATCGCAGGACGTGTTATCTGTACCCCCACGGCGCTGGTCGCGCACGACGAGCGAGGCGGTTCCAGTGGCCTTAGCTTTCTCGCCACTATGATCTGGGACGCATCATTGCACGAGACGAAACCCTCGACTGTGCCTGCTAGAGCTCGCACGTTGTAAGAAAGCGAAAGTCAATTGTTGCTAACAGAAGGCCATAGCGCTCATCGAGGCGTTTTGAGCGTAGCGGGGATTCTCAACAATTAAGGTCACCCAATGTCGGCTCGCGCATTTGCGCACGCACGGGCGCACTCCCCACGCGCGAATCGGTCCCACGGGGCCGAAACCGACCGCCCAGGCGTCGGTCGAGGGAGTTCCAGAATTTGCGGTGGGGAGGGAGCATTTTGCCGTCGGCATATACCCCCCTCAGTGTAGTTTGATGGCGTATAGGGAGTTGAGGGCAAATTTTACGCCTCCAAAAATCGGCGCGAGGGCGCGCGTGGGATTGTTCTCGGCGGAGGCCAGTTCGCGCGCGGGATGGGTTGCGTGCGTGCGCGGGGCGGAAGGGGATTTCGAGCGTGGGGATATTACGACAGTTAGCAAGAGCGCGTTCGGGATGCCAGTGCTCGGGTTAACTGCAAGACCTTTCACCCCCAAACGGGCCATTGCCCAATTCGCGGCCATCGAATATTGTCGCGACCCGAAAGCTGGCAAGACTTGCCAGCCCAACGCTACTCAGGAGAAGGGCAAATGGATATTCGGAAGTTAGTTCTCTCTTTCGCTGTTCTGGGCTTCGGACTCGCGCCATTCAGTTTCGGACAGCTTGCGACACACGCCTCTCAGCGCGTTCTTGGCTACTATAACCCTGAAACCGGAGTATTCCAACCGCTACATCCCGCGGCAGAATCCGATTCGGCGACAGCCACCGCGGAAACCGGTGAGCTGATCGTGAAGTACACGATCACGGTCAAATCGACTATACCAACGAACGGGGTGATTGGTTGCTCCATAATAGCCATCGAGAGCGGCGATGCTGCAGGCGACTACGAGGAACGCGCGACTGGAGTCGCCACGCTAGTCAGCGGAAAGACGTATACCTGCTCCACGATCATTCATTACTCGTGGTTGTTGGATACCCCGACAACGGATACATTGAGCTTCACGGGAAGCGCAACGATGGACTATGGGTACGAGCTCACGGCGTTTAATGGAACTGGGACCGTTGTGGAGCCGATCGAGTCGCGCGGAAGCGTTCCGAATATCGCGTCACTCAAAGGCGTGCCGGCCAGCGGTACGACCACGACCGTCGATGTGAGCATAACTCTTTAAGAACATCTCAAACTTGGCGGGGAGGCCCATCTTGCCCCGCACTGTTCTTAGTCCAAGGAGGAACTCGTCGGTCGGCATTTCGAGATTTAAGCGTGGTATCGGTTTGAAAGCATGCCGGCACAACCCTGGGAGCGGCCGTCAAGATTCTAGGAACGGATCTGATGGGC
>JASHRB010000217.1 GCA_030037575.1 Candidatus Sulfotelmatobacter sp.
GGCATACATCGAGATGGCGGCAAAAAATGGGAATGCTTTCCCGGATCGCGCCATTTATGGCCTATGCCTCGCGCGTGATGCGGGGGGCTGATCATCGATCACGCCTGCAATCGCCGTGCACAGAAGCGCGGCGGCCAATCTCACATTACGTCGACGGGATCAGCCATGGACCAAGCCGCCGACGAGCGCGTACTGACGCAAGTCGGGGAGGCACTCCAGGAACTTACCAAGATCGATCCGCCGCTGGTAGAAATGGTTGACATGAAATTTTTCCGTGGATTTGCATTCGCTGAAAGCGCCGCCATGAAAAGCATTTCCGAGCGCACGGCGCAAAGCCCTTTCCGTTGCTACCCAAGGCGCAGGTTTTTCTAAATTCAACCCGCGTGCAACTGCAGGTTCTTCGTGCAGCGTGCTCTCTTATTCGGAAATCTAGGGGAGCGGCATCAACCACTATTTTCGGTGAGAGGTGTTGCGAGAATCACTTTTCAAATGCCGAGTTGTCGATGAATAATCACGTCGGTTCCGCTGCTGGAGATAAAGAGAAATACGTGCTTGCTGGCCAAGAATAGAAGCAAGTTGCGCCGACACAGCGGCTGACCAAAACAGGGAAAGGGCAGAGCACAACAAGAACGACTTCAATCGTGAACTTACTAGGCCACGACTCACTTTTTCAAGCTGAGGACACTGGGAAAGGAAAACGCATCGTCGGAACGTACTTTTGTATTACGGTTCTTCTCGGCGCGGCAGAGGTGTTGGCCTGCAGGCGCGAAATCACTCCCGACAGCATGGACTACCTAGATGTCGCCCGCGAGTTGTCATCGGGGCACTGGGGAGCAGTCTGGAACGGCTATTGGGGCACTCTCATTTCAGTGCTCCTTGCTCCCATTGTTCGCCTGAAGGTTTCGCCCAGCGTCGATCTGCTTCTCGCCCATTCTGCGGGACTGATTATCTTGATCGCCTCATTTTTGGCATTCACATTTTTTCTCGATTCCCTGATTTCGTCTGATTATATTCAGGTTGCCACCGCACCTGCGCTATCGCCGTGGAGCTTGCGCCTGCTCGGCTATGCATTGTTTCTATGGACGTCGGTCACGATGGTGGGCGTTTCCTCGATCGGACCTGATCTCCTGGTGACACTTTTTGTCTATCTTGACGCGGCCATTTTAATTCGTTCGAAAGCAAATCCCGGCTGCTTCATCTTCGCTTTGTTTGGTGCCGTGCTGGGAATTGGCTATTGGGCGAAGGCTATTATGTTTCCCGTCGGCTTGATCTTTCTCGGGGTCTCGATCCTACAGACGCGAAAATGGAAGCTCCATGTTCTGAGTCTTGCGGCTTTCGCGATCCTTGCAGCGCCTCTCGTACTGATGCTCTCATTACCGCGAGGGCGGTTCACTTTTGGCGACTCCGGCCTCCTCAACTACTCCTCATTCGTTTCTCCGGGCGGGCGAGTCATTAACTGGCACGGGGAACCCGCTGGGAGTGGCGTCCCGAAACATCCGACGAGAAAGATCGCGGACCATCCGCCCATTTACGAATTCAATGGACCAATCGGGGGCACCTATCCGCCGTCGTACGATCCTTCTTATTGGAATGAGGGTCGTAAAGCGACAATCGGCGTTCGCGTGCAACTCAAGACGTTCATGCACCACGTCCCGAACGTCGTCGAGTTGCTGTTCGTTAGCCAGCCCGCGCTGATTGCCGTCTTGGTGTTCCTCCTTTTGTGGAATTCAACAGGAATTCTTCACGCTCTCGCAGCCAACTGGGAGCTGCTTGCAATTTCGATGGCGATCATCGGACTCTACATGTTGGTGCATTTTGAGCCGCGATTCGTTGCCGCTTTCGTAGTTCTACTCTGGCTGTCTTTGTTTGCGGCGCTGCGCTCGGCTGAGGACAATGACTCAGGTCGCATTTCAGGCTTAGCAAGTATCGGGTTGGCGTTGGCAGTCACGCTATCGGTCGTCAGCAACGTGGCGAAGAAGTTCGCCCATGACTGCCCGCAATCCGCCCTCAAAGATCTGCAGATGGCGCAGCAGCTTGACATCCCTGGGGGAAGCAAGGTCGCTGTCGTTGGAGCAGGAAACTTTTCTTATTGGGCGTATTTTGCCGATCTGAGAATCGTCGCCGATATCATGGCTCCGGATGAGACTGAGTTTTGGAGCCTCTCAGAAGATCGGCGCCAAGCTCTTTATCCAGCTTTTCGCAGCACGGGAGCGAAATGGCTGATCGGACAGCCACCAGCCTGTCTGGGAAGCTTGAGCGACACTTTGTGGAAGCGCGTTGGAACGACGAACTATTATCTGTATGCGCTCACTCCTTAGAGGTCGCGCGAAGGGCAAACGTTCCTAATCAACGCGCAACTAGCAGGAGGAGAACGTCGGTTCTCCGGGGCACATATATTGGGGAGTGGAGAACGAGCCGGTGGACTCTGATGCGCAGCTTGGAACTTCGGCGATGACCCAAATGGAACTCCCTGTCGGACCCGCCGCGCTGGGCGGGAAAGACAAAAACGATAGCAAAGTGTGGTGCTTCTTTCTGATTGCTGCGTTCATCTCCTGCACCGTTCAATTTATATGGCTCGGTCCGAAATGTTTTCGCCGGATTGATTTTGACGGGATGGCATATACGGGAATTGCTCACGAGGTGCGTGACGGGCGATTCTTCGCATCCATCAATGCGTTTCGTAGTCCGTTGGTCTCGTGGATCATCGCTATGCTCTCCGGGCCGAGCACAGACTACGTGCGCCTGGGTAAGTTCGTCACGATCGCCACATTTTTCGGGTGCATGGCCCTCCTCTACATTCTGGCCTTGCGGTTGTGGCATTCACAGGCGGTCGCGGCGCTTGCCTGTCTTCTATTCACCACCGCCAGAGGAGTGATCCTCTGCTCGGTCACGTTCGTCACGCCTGATTTTCTTTTCGCAGCCATTGTTCTTCTCTATTTCACCGAGTTGCTGAAATGCGTTCGCGGCGGAAGCTCGAACAGCTGGCTTTTACTCGGTGTCATGCACGGCTCGGCTTTTCTTGCGAAGGCGTTTGCCCTGCCTTGGCTCGCCTGCTGTTCTCTCCTTGCCGCTTGGCTCTCCCCTGGAAGTTCGAGAAAGAAAAGCGCGCGGGTTGGCCTCGCTCTGGTCGCCCCAATCGCGATCGCAGTCGCCTGGGGCTCGGTTCTCCACGCCAAATACCAAGTTTTTACGACCGGCACTCAGTTCACGGTGAATCTGCTGCAATGGACTCTGCGAGCCCATCCGCAACCGTCACATGAAAAATATGCGCTGCTTGAAGACACCAGCAACCAACTGGATGACTACATGGTCGACGACCCCATGCCGCCCGGTTCATGGCAGTGGCACTACTCGGTTTCGCCGCGGCGCGCGCTCCGGAGGATTCTCGTCACCGAAGCAAATAATGTGCCCAAAGCGCTCAAAGAACTTACGATCGTCGCGACCCCTGGCGTTCTTCTCGCATTTTTCTTGTGCGTTGTAATTCTGGCGCGCCGAAGCGACTCATATCCCATTGAATGCAGATTCTCGTTGGTTGTAGCCGTGGCCGTTCTCAGTCTGATTGCAGCTTACTCGATGTTGGTTTTCGATGGGCGTTACCTTTATCCCGTGCTTCCTTTGGTCTTTATCGTTGGCTCACGTTTTCTGGTCTCCGGTGGCGTTCTAAATCACAAGGCCTGCCACGCAATTTGTATTGCGCTGGTGATCGCAGGTGCTGCTGTGTCTCTGCTTTACCGGTCGTCTCCGTTTCGCGCGCAAAAGCGCGATTTCGAGGTAATCGGATACCGCGCAGGCGAGATTCTGAGATCTCATCCAACGGCAAAACGGCTAGTCAGTATTGGGTCTGGTCCCATTCCAGAGCATGGAGTAGGCTGGGAGGCCGGATATCTCGCCGCTTATTTTGCCCAGGCAACGCTGATCGCTACTATGCAAAAGCTGCCGAGGCCGGATCAAAAGAGTATGCTGGAATCCGACCTCGCGACAGCGGCGCCTGACGCGATAATAATCTGGGGAAGTCCAGACGACCGCGTCTATGCCAATCTAGAGGCCAGCATCGCTTCACGGCCACCGTATCGTGAAGCGTGCAAGGTTGATGATCCGGTTCTGGGCGAAGTCGGAACTCTGATTTTCTAGGCGGAAACACAACCGAAAAATTGGCTTCCGGTCTCGGCATTGCATTTCGGGCAATGCCAACAACCTTGCCACTTTTTCGCGACCTACCTTGATTTCCGTGCTATGGTGGCGTGGCCGGGTACACAACCTTGCGCCGGTGCCTTTCGGCCGTCAGTTTCTTGTGCAACCTGATGAACGGTGACACAACAGACCAGAGAGGACCGCCTCAATTTCCATTCACCTCGGCTGGATATGCAACAAACCTGTGGACGTTGCTACGTGTAAGACTGGCGAGCATGGACAAGCCGTGCATGAGGTTGGCTACACTGTGCGCTTGGCTCTCGAAAACAACGCTCGTGAAGAATTGCTGAATGGCAGAAACACCGAAAAACCGTAGGCGAGTCATCCTCAGGCCACTCAGGAATCGTCTCTCTCGGCTTTCCTCAGCTTGCCTTAGTTCTTCTTTGAGAAGATTGTATTGACGATTCAATTCATCATGCTCCCGACCTAGGCGATGTCCCTCTTCGATGTGATGCGACGGCTCTCTTTAAGAGCTTTTCTAGCTCGGCTAG
>JASHRB010000218.1 GCA_030037575.1 Candidatus Sulfotelmatobacter sp.
TGGGCTCGATTCGTTCGAACTCTATCGCATCGCCGGCCGTCCGGTTTATGTTCCTCATCTCGTTCTTGGTCTCGCGCTCACCGTGCTTCTCAGCGCGCTCAACTATCGTGGCGTTCGCCTCAGCGCCAGTTTTCAGAACTGGACCGTCCTCGCCACGCTCGTCTTATTTTTTATTTTCGTTGTGCTGGGCATCACCAAAGGCTCGCCCCGCAACTTTCCCCCGCTCTTTACCCACGTTCCGCTGGTCTCGTTCATATTTGTGCTGCAGATCGTCCCCTATTTCATGACCGGCTTCGAGTCCGTCGGCAAAGCCGCCGAAGAGTCCACCTCCGATTTTGACCAACAAGGATTTCTCAAAGCCATCTTCATGGCCGTCCTGGCAGGAATCTTTTTTTATACGGCGATCGTCGCCGCAGTCGCGTTCGTTGCTCCCTGGCACGAACTGCTCGGCGAAAAGTTCATGACCGCCGTTGCCTTCCAGCATGCGGTTGGCTCGCGTTGGATCGTGGATGTGATCCTGGCAGCGGCTCTGATGTCGCTGGTGAAATGCTTCAACGGAAATTTTGTGGCCGCCAGCCGGATGGTGTTCGCCCTCGGCCGCCGCGGCCTCATTGATGCGCGCGCCGGCCGTATCCACCCTATCCACGAAACTCCCTCGACTGCGACGCTTTGCGTCGGTATCGCGACGGTTTTGTGTATGTTGCTGGGCGACGCGATCCTCGTGCCCATCACCGAAGTCGGCTCCGTCGCCTGCGCCATCGGATGGACCGCCACGTGTGCGGCTTATCTTTCCTTGGGACGCTGGGGCAAACTGCCGGATCGCGCAAAACTCTCAGTGATGGAGTTCTCGGTTGCCGCATTTGGTTTGCTCGTAGCTCTCGCGATGGTGCTGATGAAAATCGTCCCAGCCATCCCCGGCCACTTCAGTGTGTCTGAATGGCTGGCGTTGGGATTCTGGATCACGCTCGGCGCCATCGCAAAACGCCGTAGGCCTTCGTAACCAGGCCTTGATCGTCGTGGAAAAGCCGCACTTTGGCGCCGGTTCGATGCGGCTTTCACCGCGGCACCAAAACATTTTTGGCGAGCGCAGCGCTTTCACCGCCGCGATCTCTGGCTTATTCTGTAGGGCCCAGGCTTTAGCCGTTGTGATACCCGACAAGTGAAAGGAGACCGATGAATTCCTGCAAATTGCCCGGACTGCTGGTCCTCGCCCTGGCGCTGGCGACAACCACTTTCTTAATCGCCCAATCCCCCTCCTTCGACATCGTCATCACTGACGGCCACATCATCGATGGCACCGGCTCACCCTGGTATTCGGGCGACGTCGGCATCCGCGCCGGCAAAATCGCCGCCATTGGCGATCTCGCCGATGCCCCGCGCAAGCGGACCATCGACGCCGCCGGCAAGGTGGTTGCTCCCGGATTCATCGATATGCTCGGCCAATCCGAACTCACCATCCTTGTCGACCCGCGCCTGCCTTCAAAGATTTACCAGGGCATCACCACCGAGATCACCGGCGAGGGCGGCTCCATCGCTCCGCTCGACGACACCATCGTCGAATCGGATCGTACCGGCTACGAGCACTATCACATTGCTCCCGACTGGCGCACTTTCCGCCAGTATTTTGCGCGCCTCGAAAAGCAGGGCATGGGCATCAACCTCGCCAGCTACGTCGGAGCCACGCAGGTTCGCCGCATGGTTCTCGGCGATGGCGACGTCCAGCCAACTTCCGCGCAGCTCGACCAAATGAAAACCCTAGTGCGCGATGCCATGAAAGACGGGGCAGTCGGCGTTTCCTCCGCGCTCGAGTACGCCCCCGCTCCGTACGCAAAAACCGACGAACTGATTGCGCTGGCCGCGGAAGCCGGCAAGTTCGGGGGTATCTACGCCACGCACATGCGCAACGAAAGCGACACCGTTCTTGATTCGATAGACGAAGCTGTGCGTATCGGTCGCGCAGCTCACGTGCCGGTTGAAATCTGGCACATCAAAGTCGCCGGCAAAAATAACTGGGGACGCATGCCGCAGGTCGTCGCCAAAATCGACGGCGCTCGCGCCGCCGGTGCCGATATCACTGCCGACACCTATGCCTACACTGCGTGGTTCAACGACTTCTCGGCTTTCGTCCCGCCGTGGGCGCACGATGGCGGCACGGGCAGTCTCGTCGAGCGATTGAAAGATCCCGCCGCGCGCAAGCGCATTCGTCACGACATGCTCACGCCCTCAAAAGACTGGGACAACGAATGGCAGGAAATCCCCGGGCCGGAAGCCGTAATGATCGGAGTCGTACAGAATCCGAAGCTGCTTCCGCTTCAGGGCAAGCGGCTTTCTGAAATCGCCAAGTTATGGCACGAAGATCCAATCGACGCCCTTCTCGATTTCCTCGTTCAGGATCCTTACGCTGATGTCGCCGTCTTCGGCATGTCGCAGCGCGATGTCACTCTCGCTCTGCAACAGCCCTGGGTTTCCATCGATAACGATTCGTCGGGAACTTCGCCCGACGGCATTCTCGGCCAGGAGCATCCCCATCCCCGCGCCTATGGCACATTCCCGCGCATTCTGCACAAATACGTTCGCGAGGAAAAAGCCTTGTCGCTTCCCGACGCCATCCGTAAATTTTCCGCCCTGCCCTCGCAGCGCATGCGCCTGGCCGATCGCGGCGTACTCAAATCCGGCATGTGGGCCGACGTCGTGATCTTCGATCCCGCGACCGTGCGCGATCTGGCCACCTACGACAAACCAAATCAGCTCTCGGAAGGAATGGATTACGTCCTCATCAACGGCATACCTGTAATCGACAACGGCAAGATGACCGGAGAATTACCGGGCAAAGTCCTTCGCGGCCCGGGGTATGTTCCTTAGCGTAAATGCTTACGTGGGGACAGACGTCTCGGCTGTCGATCCTTGGTCATGCTGAGCGAGGATTGTGCTTCGCGTATGCGCGGCGCAACTGCAGTCGAAGGATGTCGCGCGCTCGCATGACCCACTGCCACGCCCCGCAAGATATTTCTGCCTAACATCATTGACTCTTCGGCCCACATGTCTTGCAACCTACTGCTTCAACTTCGCTTGCGTTTCCGGCGCCCGAATCACTGTCACGCGCGGCTCCCCCACAGTTCCCGTGATGCTATACAGCGTTGAGCCTGTGCTAGGCTTGGCTTCGGCACTGGGGATCAATTTGAAATTCAGCTCGCGTCCCAACGACGCTGTCCCGCTGATCAGATACCGCCCCCCGGGAGAACTCAGACCGGCCTTTTCAATCTCAATCTTCCCGCTTCGCACGCTCGCGCGCCCCTGCCAGCGTTTAATCTCAAGCGGCGCATCGTCTCCATTCAAGGCAACGTGTGCCAGTGCGCCGTCGCGCATATCAAATTGGAGTCCTCCCTCCGCCGACTCCCAGAAACTCGCTGCATCGGCTCCCGACGCTTTCAGTTGATAATTTCCGCTCATGGTTCCGGAAATCCAACGATCCTGCATTGCATCGGCCACCTGCTCTAGAGAAATCGCTGTGATGGTTCCATTTCCCGCGTACGCCGGGGACTTTCCCGCAAACTCGATCTGCCACGCGCCCGAGTAAGTTCCGCCAAACACATTCGCCCGCAAATCCGCGATCTTGAGTTTGCCGTTCTCCAGATCAAGCGAGGCCGATACTTTCTTGGCAACCACATCGTGAATCAGCACCCGTCCCACAGTGACCTTGCCCGCTGCTCGCAAGCTCTGCAAAAACGATGCAGGCGCCGCTTCGCTTGACAGCACCTGATACCACCGCCGGTCTTTCTCTGGCGCTCGCAGCCATTCGCGCAATCCGCTCAACCCAACTTGATCAGTGCTTAAATTGAAGCTCACCCGGCAAGCTCCCGGTGCGCCGCAGCTGCGTGGCAAACTCAAGGTTCCTGTCCAGTGCGCATTCGCTGCATGTGCATTCAGCTTGTCAAGGCGAGTTTCGTTCGGCGAAAGCACCAACGCGGCCGAGGCAATCTCCACCGGCCCGTTCACTCCGTGCATTGTCGCGCGCACGTCGCGTAGCTGCACCTTGCCGGTGATCAGCGGCCAGGCAAATCCCGAGGTGTCCTCCGACACGTTGTTCGTCCACGATCCGGCAATCAGCAGATCCATCTGTGCCACGCCTTCCGCGCTCGCTTCGATGGCTGGCAATCCCAGCAACTTCGCTAACCGCAATGTCCGCGAAAGTTCTTCTTCGCCATGGATCATCAACCCATATCCCGACCTTCCCACCCAGCCTCGCGCCTGCGCCGCCGCCGGCCGCCCGGAGGGCAGCGCAATCGGCCCATACTCCAGCCGAACTTCTTCCAGGCCTTGCAAAAATGCACCGCTCGAACGCCTGCTCATCGGCGCACTGCCCGCCGCGGCGCTGAGCGCGAACGGCACTCTTCCTGGAGACAAATCCGCCTTCTCGCTCGCCGATCGCAGCCGAAAATCGTTGATTTCACCCTGTCCCTGAAACTCCCCTCCTGACGCTGTCGTCCCGTTTTCCCGGACAACAAAATTTCCCTGAATGTTCCCTGTCGCCACCAGATCGGCGGGGAGATTTTTTTTCGCCCGCATCGCCAGCAGCCCCGCCGCGCCCATCGGTACGTTTTCGATATCCAGCGAAAGATTTACTCGATGCACCCCGGGCAATCCCGCGTATCCGTGCAATGAAATCAGCCCGTTTCCCACG
The DNA here is from genome assembly GCA_030037575.1 of Candidatus Sulfotelmatobacter sp. Lineage (GTDB taxonomy): Bacteria > Acidobacteriota > Terriglobia > Terriglobales > Acidobacteriaceae > Sulfotelmatobacter. The sequence continues at coordinate 4,682 of JASHRB010000218.1, forward strand.
GGCACGCTGCAGAAAATATTCCGCGCGATGCGGTCCGGGGAACTGTATTGCGTGTCACAGTGCGTTCGCAGCCGCATTCCACCCGCACTGGATATGTCATAACGGTGAAAATCCTCGATCGATGCGTCGGCGCCGATCTGCATCGCCTCCGGCGTCCCGCTCAGCGTCGCATCCAGCCGCACTTCGCCGCGCCAGCCCTT
>JASHRB010000219.1 GCA_030037575.1 Candidatus Sulfotelmatobacter sp.
GGCCTGATGCCGAACCCCAAGACCGGCACGGTGACTTTCGACGTGGGCAAAGCCGTGCAGGAGGTGAAAGCGGGCAAAGTCGAATTTCGCACCGACAAGACCGCTCTGGTGCATTGCCCGGTCGGCAAGATTTCGTTCACGCCCGACAAGCTGATTGAGAACGCGACCGTGCTCATCACCAGCGTGATCAAGGCGAAGCCCTCGGTGGCCAAGGGCAAGTACATCAAGGGCTGCACGCTGAGCTCTACCATGGGGCCGGGGATTCGGCTGGATACCGCTCCGATTGAGATGGCGGCGAAAGCATAAGCGGAGCGGTTCGAGCGCCAGGTTCGCTTGATTCGGGCTGCTTCGCCACCGGGCGCTCATGGCGAGCCGCCCTCCATCCCGAGGCGCCCAAAGCGGGCGCCTCAGGATGGCAACCAGATCACATAAGGACTGAATCATGCCCGTTAGCAGAGCAAAGAAAAAAGAGCAAGTGGAGAGGCTGAGCGCCCAGCTGAAAAATGTTTCGAGCGCCGTGGTGAGCACCTACAGCAAGCTGACCGTGGCCCAGGACTATGAGCTGCGCCAGGCTCTCCGCGCGGCGGGAGCGAAATATCAAGTACTCAAGAACACGCTCGCCGAGCGCGCCGCCAAAGGGACCAAGGTCGAAGAAGGCCTGAAGAACCTCACCGGCGTGACTTCGATCGCCTATACCACCGGCGATCCCGTGGCGATGGCCAAGGCGCTGACCAAGTATGTCAAAGACACGCCCGAGTTCACCTTCAAAGTCGGCGTGGTCGAAGGCCGCGTCATTTCGCTCAAGGAGATCGAAGCGCTGGCCTCGCTGCCCTCGAAAGAAGAGTTGCTGGCAAAGCTGCTGTTCCTGATTAACGCTCCCGCGCAGCGTCTGGCAACGGCGATCAACGCCGTACCACGAAATCTTGCGGTCGTGGTCAATCAGGCGGTGCAGGAGAAGAGATTTAAGGAAGCATAGTTCTGCGCAGGCGCGGCCTGGGCCCGCGAAGCTGGCTTGCGGATGCCTTGGGATTGGTTTTGGATGGTGGTCTGCACCCTGGCCATGCTTGCCAATTCTTGGTTTGATGGATGGCCGGAAGGCGCTTTGGCGAACCGGGAAAGGCGGGCGCCGAGAATGGGTGGTCGCGGTCGAGGGGCCCGTGCCGCAAATAAAAATTTGGTTATCGCGGGCCCGGGGTTGCGCGATTGGTTTCTGAGCGTTGTCTGGCGCGAAGGAAATCGAGCCTGGTCGCACTGGAAACCTGGCTGGCGGTGACGAAAGCGAGACGTAGCAGGTTACGTCTCTACAGAAGACTACATACTGGAGAACTAACATGGCGGATCTGCAACAACTGGAAGAGTCCATCGTCGGCTTGTCGCTGCTCGAGGCGGCGGAGCTGGTCAAGAAACTGGAATCGCGTCTTGGGGTCTCGGCGGCGGCGGCGGCTCCCGTGATGGTGGCGGGCGGCGGCGGTGCGGCGGCGGGCGCGGGTGCGGCCCCGGCCGAAGAAAAAACCGAATTCACGGTCGTGCTCAAGGAAGTCGGCGCGAACAAGATCAACGTGATCAAGGCCGTCCGCGAAGTCACCAGCCTGGGCTTGAAGGAAGCCAAGGAACTGGTCGACGGAGCTCCGAAGAACGTGAAAGAAGGAGTTTCGAAGGAAGAGGCCGAGACCATTAAGAAGAAGTTCGCCGAGGCGGGCGCGACCGTAGAAGTGAAGTAGTCCGGAGTTTGTGTGCGGACGGCCAGCTGCCGCCGTGCGGTGGGGAGCAGCTCGACCCTAGTTGCGGCGGGAAGGGCCCCGGGCCACGCAGCTTGCACCAGATTCCGTGCAAGTCTCGGGAAAATAAAAGGTTCTGGTTGTGAAGCTGAGGCGGCGGTGGTAGCATCTAAGTTATTACCGCTTCCTTGGGTTTCACTCAATGGCGGGCGAGATCCGCTGGGAAGCTTGGGCACTGTTCCGCGGGCAGGCGGAACGGAAACGGCCGAATAGAACTGGCGCGCGCAATTACAAATTTAAATTGGCGAAATGCCTTGCATGGCGTCTGCGGGAAGGCTTGTCCCTGCGGTCGCCTCGTCGTGTTTTCCGGCTTTCATATTCGTTCTCTAGGTTTTCAACCAGGTCACAGCAGTCGTTAGCGGCGCGGCGGCGCCCTCATTCCGCGATGTACGCAGCCCTCGGCTGCGCCTGAACATTTGGGAGTTTCTTGACGATGAAGAATAATATCTTCCGTAAGCGCTTTGATTTTTCAAAAATTCCAGCCACCATCCAGATCCCGAACCTGATTGAGGTTCAGAAGCGCTCCTACGACCGCTTCCTGCAGATGGACAAGCTGCCCAGCGAGCGCGAAGACGGTGGATTGCAGGCGGTGTTTCAGTCTGTTTTTCCGATCACCGACTTCCGCAACGTGTCACAACTTGAATTTGTGGATTACGCCATCGGTAACTGGGAGTGCAAATGCGGTCACCTCAAGGGCCTGCACCACCTGCGTACCACCTGCAAGAACTGCGGCAGCACGGTCATTACCGATCCCTTCCATCCCGGGGATGTGCTCTGCCAGAAGTGCGGCACCTACAACGCCAACACGCCGGACTTCTGCAACAAGTGCGGCGACCCGGTGGGCTTGCAGTTGAAGTACGACGTGGCTGAATGCGAAGAGCGTGGCATGACCTACTCCGCTCCGCTCAAGGTCACGATGCGCCTGACGATTTTCGACAAGGACGCCGAGACCGGCAACCGCTCCATCCGCGACATTAAAGAGCAGGAAGTTTTCTTCGGCGACGTTCCCCTGATGACCCAGAATGGCACTTTCATCATCAACGGGACCGAGCGCGTGATCGTCAGCCAGTTGCACCGTTCGCCCGGCGTATTCTTCGAGACCGCCAACAACCGCACTTATTTCCTGGGCAAGATCATTCCCTATCGCGGTTCGTGGGTGGAGTTCGAATACGACCAGAAGAACGTCCTTTACGTGCGCATCGACCGCAAGCGCAAGTTCCTGGGCACGATTTTCCTTCGCGCCCTCGGCCTGCGCTCCGGCGAAGACATTCTGCGCACCTTCTACACCGTCGATCGCATCGCGATCAAAGATAAAAAGCTTTACTGGACGCTCGATCCGGCAAGCGAAAAGCCCACGAACCTGCTGGGCATGAAGCTGGCGCACTCGATCAAGAACAAATCGGGAGAGGAGATGGCGCACTCCGGGCGCAAGATCAACGCGCAGATCCTGAAAGACATTCAGAAGGCGAAGATCTCTGAAATCGAAGTCGATGTTGCCGATCTCGAGGGTGCCTGGGCGGCGGCCGACATCGTGGATACCACCACGGGCGAAGTTCTGCTCGAGGCCAACAGCGAAATCACCGCCGACAAGATTTCGAAGATTCTCGATTCCGGGGTTGTGGAAATGTTGCTGTTCTTCCCCGAGCGCGACGACGTGGGCACGGTGATCAGCCAGACGCTGAAGCGGGACTCGGTCACCACGCCGCAGGAAGCGCTGATCGAAATCTACCGCAAGCTGCGTCCCGGCGATCCGCCGACGCTCGACACGGCGACGGCGCTGTTCCACGGCATGTTCTTCGATGCGCGCAAGTATGACTTTTCCAAGGTCGGCCGGCTCAAGTTCAACATCAAGCTGTTTGAAAATCAGGATGCGACTTCGCTCGAAAAACGCACCCTCGATCCCGACGACTTCTACGCCACCATCAGTTATCTGCTCAAGTTGCGCAAGAACATCGGCGCGGTCGATGACATCGATCATCTGGGCAACCGCCGCGTCCGCGCGGTCGGCGAGCTGATGGAAAACCAGTTTCGCATCGGCCTGGTCCGCATGGAGCGCGCGATCAAAGAAAAGATGTCCGTGTACCAGGAAATGTCGACGGCCATGCCGCACGACCTGGTTAATGCCAAGCCGGTGATGGCCGCCATCCGCGAATTCTTCGGGTCGTCGCAGCTCTCGCAGTTCATGGATCAGACCAATCCGCTCTCCGAAATCACCCACAAGCGGCGCCTCTCGGCGCTGGGGCCGGGCGGTCTGTCGCGCGAACGCGCAGGATTCGAAGTGCGCGACGTGCACCCCACGCACTACGGCCGCATCTGTCCGATCGAGACGCCGGAAGGTCCCAACATCGGCCTCATCTCGTCGCTGAGCTGCTACGCGCGCATCAACGACTACGGGTTCATCGAATCGCCCTACCGCAAGATCAAGGGCGGCCGGGTGGTGGACTACGTCAGCGTGGTCAACACCGGCGACAGCGATTACAAAGTCGGCGACTACGTGGAGAAGCACGAACTCGAAAAAGTCAACGCCGAATTGAAGGAGAAGCGCAAGAAGCCGGCGCAGGTCGATCCGTTCTCCTTCTATCTTTCCGCCTGGGAAGAAGATCGTCACACGATCGCCCAGGCCAACGTGGAGCTCGACGATAAAGGCCGCATCGTCGCCGATCTGGTCAACGCCCGCAAAGCCGGCAACTTCGTTCTGGTGGCGCGCGATGAAGTCGACTACGTCGACGTCAGCCCCAAGCAACTGGTTTCGGTGGCGGCATCGCTCGTGCCCTTCCTCGAACACGACGACGCCAACCGCGCACTCATGGGCGCGAACATGCAACGGCAGTCGGTGCCGCTGCTGCGCGCGCAAGCGCCGATCGTGGGTACGGGAATGGAAGGCGTCACCGCTCGCGACTCGGGCGCGGTGGTTCTCGCCCGCCGCAACGGCATCGTCGATTCGGTCGACTCCGACCGCATCATTGTGC
>JASHRB010000017.1 GCA_030037575.1 Candidatus Sulfotelmatobacter sp.
GCAGTGAAGATGATGAAACGAGCCACCGAAGTACAAGTGAGAAAACGTTATGCCGGGATTTTCGATTCGTAATCCTTATTTCATTATCGTGCTCTGCCTGGTCCTGCTGGTCATCGGCGTCACCAGCCTCGCGCGGATGCCGGTTGATTTGTTCCCGCCAATTAATCTGCCCGAAGTTGTCGTGGCTACGTTCTACACGGGCATGCCGCCGGAGGATATCGAATATGACATTACTGACCCGCTGGAGCGGTTTTTCACCCTGGCCGCCGGCGTGGACCATATGGAATCGCGATCGCTGCTGGGGGTCAGCATCATTCGCGTGTACTTTCAACCGGGCACCAATGCCGATACCGACGTCAGCGAACTTTCCAACCTGGCCCTAGCCGACCTGAAGCGCTTACCACCGGGAACGCTGCCCCCGGTGGTTCTCAAATTCGATGCCTCCAGTCTGCCGGTGGCGCTGGTCACCGTAAAGGGCCAAGGCCTTAACGAAACGCAGCTTCACGACTACGCCCAATTCGCCATTCGCAATCAGATCGCTGTCGTTCCCGGTGCCGAGATTCCCGGAGTATTCGGTGGAATTTATCGCCAAATCATGGTTTATGTCGATCCTTATAAGCTCGCGTCTCGCCAACTCAGTTTGATGGACGTGGTCGGAGCCGTTAACGACGAAAACCTGATTTTGCCGGCGGGCGACGTAAAGATGGGTCCATACGACTACTTCGTCTACTCCAACAGCCTCGTCGACGACATGAAGCAGCTCGGCCAGGTCCCGGTCAAGGTGAAGGGGAATTCATGGGTCACTGTGAATGATGTCGGCAAAGCCGAGGACGCTCACGGAATTCAGACCAACATCGTGCGTATCGATGGTCAGCGCTCTGCCTACATTCCCATTATGAAGCAGGGCGGCGACACCAATACCATCGCCGTGGTGAATGGCGTCCGGCAGCTCATCCAGCATCTCTACGACATTCCTGGGCAGCTGAAGACCAGCCTGGTCTTCGATCAGTCGGTGTATGTAAAAGAAGCCATCCATACCGTTTTGCACGAGGGTTTTCTGGGACTGATTCTCACCAGCCTGATGATTCTCATTTTTTTGGGGAGCTTCCGGGCAACTTCGGCGGTGCTGCTGTCAATTCCCCTGTCGGCGCTGGCTGCGTTTGTGGTTCTGGCCTTGCTCGGTGGAACGGTTAACACGATGATTCTCGGGGGAATGGCGCTGGCCTTCTCGCGCGTCATCGACAACTCCGTCATTTCTCTCGAAAACATTTACCGCCATCTCGAGATGGGCGCCGTGCCGATGATTGCGGCGGAAGTGGGCGGTGCCGAAGTAAACCTCGCCGTGCTCGCGGCAACCCTGGTCGATGTGGTCGATTTTTTCCCTGTTGTTTTTCTGTACGGTGTGGCCAAGTTCTTGTTTACCGCGCTGGCTTTGGCGTTCTGCCTTTCGCTGCTGGCTTCATTCGTCGTGGCCATGACGGTGATTCCGCTGTTCTGTTCCCGCTTCCTGAAGGCCGTGCCGCACAGTGGGACACACGAGAAGAACCCTGAGCACAGAAACAGGGAAGGCGAGTATGCGATCGTGCCCACCTCAACGGTGAGTTCTTCCTGGATGGACCGTTTCAACGCCCGCTTCAATGGCTTGTTTAACAACATCCTCGACTATTACGAGTATTGGGTAAGGCGTGCTGTCCAGCGTCCGGGAGTCACCGTTCTGGCCCTGAGCGGTGTGTTTGTTGCCAGTCTTGCCATCTATCCGTTGTTGGGGCTGGCATTTTTCCCGAAGACGGATGCGGGACAGTTCAGTATCAATGTCAAAGTGCCCACTGGAACTCGCGTTGAAGTCACCAACGATTACATTGCCAAAGTCGAAGACCTGATTCGCAATCAGGTGGGAACGAAGGACTTGAAGCGGATTGTCTCCAACATTGGCGTCGTCCCGGATTTTTCCGCACTCTACACCACTAACTCCGCCCCCTATACGGCGACCGTGCAAGTTGCGCTCAACGAACCCCACGAAATCAGCAGCTTCGAATACATCGATCGAGTGCAGGCAGCGATGGAGAAGCAGTTTCCTGTTATCCGCACTTTCTTTTACAGCGGCTCGATGGTTGACGCCATTTTGAATTCAGGCAAAACTGCGCCCATCGATGTGCAGGTGAGCAGTCCTGACCTCGGCCAGATTTACGACATCGCGCAGACTCTGGCTTCGCGGATTCGCCAAGTGCAGGGCGTAGGGCAAATCTATATTCCGCAAGACATGGATTACCCCGCCCTCCGGCTTGATGTAGACCGCGTCCATGCGGGCGAGATGGGCCTTAGTCAAAAAGATGTGGTCGATAACGTGATCACCGCGTTGAATTCCAATTACATGATCGCTCCCAATTACTGGGTCGATCGCAAGACCGGGAACGACTACTACCTAACCGTGCAATACTTCGAACACGGCCAGCCCTCGATCCACGACATGACCGACCTGGGGCAGGTGCCTTTGCGCGACCCGGGCGGGGGGAGTGATGTGAGTTGCGGTTCCTCAGCCGGCCCACCTCCACCGCAGCCGGGAGTCGCTCGCGCCTCCTGGGCCTGCGCCGGACTAAGCAGGCCGACGACGGTCCTGCGAAACGTTGTGGACGTTAAGCAAATCATGACCTCGACCGAAGTCGACCACTATCAGATCCAGCGCGTCATTGACGTGTACGTAACCCCCAAAGCCGAAGACCTCGGTCGCGTCACCAGCGCTATTCGCGACATTCTGGGGAAGGAGAAAATCCCCTCCAATGTTCGCGTAAACCTGCGCGGAATGGTGGAAGGCATGGAAGCTTCGTTCAAGAGCTTTGCGCTCGGATTCTTGATTTCGTTCCTTCTCCTGTTTCTGATCCTGACCGCGCAATTTAAATCGTTCATCGATCCTTTATTGATCATGCTGGCAATTCCAATGGGTTTCGTAGGCGTGCTGATCATCCTGCCGCTCACTCACGCCACCTTGAACGTCATGTCGCTGATGGGCGTGCTCATGCTCGTCGGCATCGCCGATTCCAACAGCATTCTCATCGTTGACTTCGCTCACAATCTCGAAAGGCAGGGACTTTCGCCGGTGGATGCGGCGGTTACCGCCTGTCGTGTGCGGCTGCGTCCGATTCTCATGACGTCGCTGGCCACCATTATCGGCATGATCCCCATGGCTCTCAAAATGGGCACCGGTGCCGAGCAATACGCGCCGATGGCCAAAGCGATCATCGGGGGATTGACCTCTTCGGTGCTGCTGACCATCTTCATCGTGCCCGCCGCTTATTTGCTGGTTTATGGCAAGCCCAAACCGCAAGCCGCGACAGGGCAGGCTCCGGAGCCGGCGCAATGAAGAGAACGTTCAAGAAGATGTGCAGGTTAAGCCTGTTTGGCCTGCTCACCTGGATTGTGCCGTGCGAGCTGGCTTCAACCCAGAGCGTGGGCGAGTCCGATTCGGCAAAAGGCCTCCCTTCTGCGCCTCAGCCGCAGCCGGCGCGAGCGCCTGCCCTGGCGCAGCCTGAGCCGAATCCGGTCGCTCTCAGCCTCACTTTTCCCGCCGGGACTGGGCCGGAACCATCTCCCGCCGACGCCCAGACGCCAATCTCTGAAGCGGGCCCAAACGGCATGATGCGCCTAACCCGCGCTCAGGCAGAACAGATCGCCATCAAGAACAATCCGCAAATCAGTGTGGGACGCTTGCTGGCTCTGGCGCAGCATCAGGTCTATCGGGAAACCAGGTCGGCCGAATTGCCCAACTTCAATGGCGCCGCCACTGCGGTCGATGCCAATGAAGGCAGCCGCATCGGGGCCGGCTCGCTCACCGCCTCGCGCCTTCTGGAACACTCCGGTGCCGGGTTCACTCTCAGCCAGCTCATTACCGACTTCGGCCGTACCATCAATCTGGTTTCCTCCTCTCGGTTGCAGGCGAAAGCGCAGAACGCCACCGCTCTCGCGACTACCGAAGATATCGTCCTCGCTACCGATCAGGCGTTCTACAATGCGTTGCAGGCGCAAGCATTACTGAAAGTCGCGCAGCAAACCGTGGAGACACGGGGATCGGTCGAGCATCAAGTCGATGAACTTGCGAAGAGCAAACTGAAATCAAATTTGGACCTTAGTTTCGCGCAGGTGAATTTATCTCAAGCCAGGCTGCTGCAGCTGGATGCGCAAAACAACGTCGACTCCACTCTTGCGGCGCTCGCCGCGGTCCTGGGATTCGATAAGCAGATCCACTACCAGTTGCTAGAAGACGATTCGCAGGCGCCGCCTCCGCCCCCTCCGGATATTGATGTGCTCATCCGCACCGCTCTGCAGCAGCGCCCCGACCTGCAAGCTCTCACTTACAACCAACAAGCTGCGGAAAGATTCCGTCTCGCCCAGCGCGATCAGCTCTTTCCCACCATAAGCGCTTTGGGCGTCGCCGGAGTGACTCCTGTGCGTCCCGATTGCTTCGGCAACAGTTGCTTTCCGAATTACTTCATTTCGCCTTGGTATGGAGCCATCGGCGTCAACATGGAAGTTCCCATCTTCAACGGTTTTCTCTTTACCTCCCAAGCTGCGGAGGCAAAATTCAAGGCAAACGCCGCTCGCGAAAACACTCGCAATCTGCACGATACGGTCGTGCGCGACGTACGCACCGCCTGGTTGGCGGCGAACACTTCGTTCCAGAAAGTCGCAGTCAGCCAAGAATTGGCTAAGGAAGCCGACCTTGCATTGCAGCTCGCCCAAGGCCGCTATCAGCTTGGATTGGCTTCCATCGTCGAACTAAGCCAGGCACAGTTGCAGCAAACCGACGCTCAAATCGGTTACGTCAACGCTCAATATCAGTACCGTCTGGCGCTCTCAACCCTGAACTTCGAGACCGGCGCCCTGCCCTAAGCCGCGCTTGAGCGACCCGTGTGCGTGCTAAACTTCTGCGTTCATCGAACCGAGGGGGGAACTCATGTTGCGGGCATTCGCTTTCCGCTGCACGGTTGTGTGCGGGTTGTGGCTTGCAGGAAACGCTTCGGCGGCTTCTCAAAGCAATACGGCGTCCGACTCTGATGTTCCCGAGCCCGGATCAACAGAGGCCATCCGGGCCGCCACAACCGATGCCCACTTCATTTCGCCGTGGGTTTCCTATGTGCCGCAATCAAAAACCATCCCCTCTCCCGAGAAGTTCTTCGGCCGCATCATGGGCGCACCGGGAGAACTTGTGGGCACGGAAAAAGCCTACGCCTATACGCGGGCCCTCTCTGCCGCAAGTCCTCGCGTTCGCGTCTTTACCATCGGCCACAGCGAAGAGGGCCGCGACATTGTGATGCTGGCGATTGCAGACGAAGCTGGCATTCGCGATCTCGATCGGCTGAAAGCCTCGACGGCAGCGCTCGCAGACCCGCGCACGATCGATCAAGCCTCCGCCGAAAAGCTCATTCAAAACTCGCGGCCCGTTTATTATTTCAACGCCGCGCTGCACTCCGATGAAACCGGCTCAACTGAGGCCATGCTCGAACTGGCCTACCGCCTCGCTGTTTCCGAGCAGCCGATGATTCAACGCATCCGCCAAAACCTGGTCGTGCTGATCAATCCCATTTCGAATCCCGACGGCCGCGACAAAATGGTCGATTGGTTCTATCGCTATCTCAGGGGCAAAACGGATCGCTCCACGCTGCCTCGCCAATCTCCGCCCTATTGGTCGAAGTACACCTTTGTCGATATCAACCGCGACACGCATCAGCAAACGCACCAAACCACCAAGGCCGTTCATCGCATGTTTGTCGAGTGGCATCCGACGGTTGTCCACGATCTGCACGAAGGCGTCCCACTCATGATGACTTGGAACGGCACCGGCCCTTACAACCCCAACATCGATCCCATCACGTACACCGAGTTTCTGGAATTGAGTTTTCACGAAGTCGAGAGCATGACGGCGATGGGCATGC
>JASHRB010000220.1 GCA_030037575.1 Candidatus Sulfotelmatobacter sp.
GGAAGCGACTTGCGCAATGATTGCCATCGCGATCGTTACGGTTGAGACCGTCGATCCCGCCGCCACCGGCGCTTTCCATCCCTTCACTCTCACGAGCGCGTCTTCCGCCGGGATGCAGTTGTCGATCACATAATCGGCCACGTCCGGCAGCTTCTTCCCCGAGGAATGCGTCGCTTGACGTTTGCGGTAATTGTCGAGTGACGTGACTGCAACTGTGGTCAGGCCTCGTTTCTTTGCTTCCAGCAGCACTTCAATTCCCGCGGCGTTGAGCCCGCCGTGAGAAAAGACCAGCATCACATCCCCGCTGCGAATCGGTTCGTTTTCGAAAAGTACAGCGGCCGCATAGCCCTCGCGGCGTTCCAGCCACAGCAGGCCTTTTGCTCCTCCTGATCCAATGACGTCCGTCCACATGAGGCGCATATCCATCAACGGTCGAAATCCGGGAAAGGCGCCGTAGCGCGGAAACATATCCTGCACGGGAAGCACGGAATGTCCGCTGCCGAACAAATGCACCAGACCACCGCGCCCGATGCAGTCGGCCATCACCGCCGATACCTTTTCGATGTTTGTGGTTTGCGTTTCCCAAATTTGATTGAGAGCTTCCGTAATGCGTTCGCGAAACTGGACAGCGCTCAAAATATTCCTCCCAGCGATATGAAATTTAAAACGCGACAAAAATCTCGCATTGACTAATTTATTTTACGGACGCTGAAACTAATTGGGAAAAATCATGAACCACGTATGCTGAAAATCCAGATTTCCCCTGCGGCCAAATGCTTGTGAAAAGTTGTCTGGCCCGAGCTGTTCTGAAAACTGACAGCCTGATCACCTTCCCACGCGCGCGCCTCGCGGAGGGTCCACTGTAATCGAATTCCCAGCGTGAGATCGGCGCTAAGGTTCGCATGGTTGAAGACAAGAATCACCTGTTGGTCAGCTCCGACAAGCCGCCGTACTTCTAGTCCTGAAATGTCAGTGCCGGAGACTTCCACTTCCGGCGATATTCCCGCTGCCCGCGCTAAGGAAAGAAAGAAGCGTCTGACATTGGCGTCGTGCTCGCGGTAGTAGGCAAGCGCCGGGAACGATCCAATAAGAACGGCATTGCCCTTGCCTTCGCTGTTCTTCACAACCGCCGGAGTTCCGTCGGCAAAACGCGCCAGTATAGTGCTTCCACTCAGAGGTTCAAGTTCTTCCTCAAACGCCTCGCCACTTATCGCCGTGTGAGCCGGTATACCCGGAAGCGCGGCAGATGCTTCTGTCTGCATCTGGACTTTATCCCCGGGCTTAATCAGCAATTCCCGCGCTCCAAAGACCTCGGATAAACCGGCTCCAGGAATGACATCGCTCGCTAAACCGCGAGCATCATTCCATGCCAGACGCGCCTCGGCCACCGCAGTTCCCCCGGCCTCTACGTAGCGTTTCACTCCCGCCGCGACCTGCTGAGATAGCATCACGGGAAACGGAAGGAACAGAATCCTGTATTGCCCCAAACGGTTTTCAATCACATCTTCCGGATGGACAAAATCAACTGGGATATTCTGCTCATAAAAAGTGCTATACAGGCCCATCAACGAATCGCGTTCGGCGTTTCCAAGTTTCGACAGGGAGGGCTGCGAACCACCGACCATATAGGAGAGCCGGTTGTAGAGGACAGCCACCTGCGCCTGCGCCGGCGTCGAGTTCAGAATCTCGGCACTGTGCAGAGCAATGACATTGGCCGTCCGGCCGGCTGCTTGCGCTCGCTCCGTGAGTACGCCGTCGAGATTGATCAGACCGTAGCCATTAGACTCAAAGCCTGAGCTCATGGGATACCAGGCATAAACCGCGATTTCTCGGGCCCCATGTGCCACCACTTGCCACATCCAATACTGTTCGTCGTGTGCATTTACAGGGTCACCGATGCGCATACCGGTAGCGCCTTGTCCTGCTTGCAATTCGCCAATCCAGAAGCCTTTATGGAAGCTGCGTCCAGCGGAGCGGCTGAAATCGAGTCCCGCCGCTAGCATCAGATCGCTCCACGGCTTGGTCGATTCGGAATGCTTGGGATAGAGCGAAGTGCCAAAGAAATCGGCGTTCGAAGACATCTTCCAGTCATCCGGCTCCCCGTAGCCATCCGTTGGAGAGGTGAACAACCCGGGTGCCGCGGCGTGACTGGTGATCGGGTGCGAAGTATCCATGCTGCGAATCGCATCTACGCGAGTCTTGAGGTCTTCCGCAAGTTTGTCTTCGATGAAAGCACGCCAGTCCAGATAGTCCGCGTAAGAAAGAATGGTTGGAAAGCGCGGTGGCTGCACCTGGTCCCAAGTCTCGAAGCTGCGATACCAAGCTGCATTAAGCGCGTATAGGCTGTGATACTTCGCCTTCAACCATTCACGAAAACGTGTCTGCGTATAGGCGCAAAAGCAAAATTCAGGATCCTCCAAGTATGGGAACTCCGCCCAGTTGATGACGTGCGGCTCGCTCCACACATCCCAGCCATATAGCGCCGAACTCTGGTTCGCTTCCGCGGAAAGAGCTTGGAGAAATTTCACGATCTCCGACCGGACGCCGTTGTGATCAATACAATACCCGGGCGCAGCTTGCGAATCGATCACTGCTCCGCTCCGATCCACGAATCGTGCGTCAGGATAATGCTGCCCCACCCAATCCGGGGCGGAATCGAGATACACCTGCACGATCACGCGCAGACCGCGTTCTTGAGCCAGGCGCAGCAGCAAGTCGAGGTTGGCAAAATTGTACTGTGCAGGGTGGGGTTCAGCAGTTGCCCAATCTACCCACGTTTTCACCGTGTTAAAGCCAACTGCCTTGATCTGATCCAAGGCTTGGCTCCAGCGCTGGGTGCTCGTAGCGTCAAGCGGCTCCAACATCGGAGCCCGGACTTTTCCGCCTCCGTACCAAACGGCTACGGGGAAGAACGAATTCTCCGATTTTGTGGAACTCGTATTTTGAGTAGGACGGGAAAATCCGGTTTGCACTGCCAACAGAGCGAGCAAGACTGCAGCCAGAGTTCGGGGGTGGTCCATTAGTAACCTCGAAGTACATTGCACGCGGGCGTACTGGTCAGTCAGCAAGAAGATGGCCGAGGACAATGCACGCACGTACGCTGTCTCGGCGTGTCCGAGACTAAAAAGTAAAGCGAGCGGCAAACTGGAACTGTCGCGGAGTATTCAGATCGCTTGTAATCTGGCCAAAACCTGACATCACGCTCGGATTCGTAGCCGCGGTGGGATTCCAGAAGACGTTGGGGCCGCCAAACTGAACGTAGTTGGTCAGGTTGTAGGCGAATACCTGGAGTTGCAGGTTCTTGTTCTCGGCGATGCGAATGTTCTTGGCCAGCGAAAGGTCCCAGTCCCTGCCGCCATCGGTTCGCACACTGGAGAGGAAGGCCGGCGCGGTGCCAGGCACAAACTGGCTCGTTGGCTGAGCGAAACATGTCCAGTTGAACCACTGGGCCACGGTGTGGGCGGCTCCGGTTCCGGGATTGCACGTAAGATTCACGCGCTGGTTGAAGTAGGGGTCGTTGCCATCGTCTGGCGAGTTCACCGGAACCCCACTGTTCAAAAACACGATGCTATTTACCGTCCATCCTCCCAATATCTTATTAGGCCAGCCAGCCAGGTTCAGTGCCCGGCCCTCGCCCACCGGCAGATCGTAGGAAAGCTGCCAGGAGAACGCGTAACTCAAGTCCTGCGGGCTGATCGAATAGTCCAGATTCAAATTCTGCCAATCCTGCGGAGCTTCCGCACCGTGGGAGCCGATGAACCCCAATGGTGGCGCGAAATCGTTGCTCAGCAGCTTGCTCCAGGTGAAGGCCGCCAGAGTTGTGAAATGATGCGTGAGCCGCTTTTGAAGTTTCAACTGCAGCGAGTTGTAGTTGGAGTGGCCAGCGGGATCGGCATAGACCCCAACTCCCTCCGCGAACCCTCCATTGTTGAATTGCGGGTACGGTTCCAGCGACAGGAAATACGGGACGGTGGCCGCGCCATAATACGGAGAAGTCGCAGGCCAGATGTTCGCCCACCGGTTTGGAATCTGGCTATAGATCAGGTTCGTGCTGCCCTGATATTGTTGGATGGTGCTGATAGGGAATACGTTCAGGTCAGCGCCGAACGCCAGCGGCAGATAAAGGCCGTGACTGCCCACATAGGCCGCCGAAACAATGTAGTCTCCGGGAAGCTGATACTCGAAGCCGAAATTGTAATTGTAGGTGACAGGTGTTGGCTGTGAATGCAGCTCAGTGTCCAGCCCGTCGCCGATATTTGTGGCCGGCCCGAGGGAACTTCCTGTCGATTGCACCACGCCATTGGGAAAAGGATTACTCAGGCTGTTAACCATGACGGTGTTGCCATCGGCGTTGTAAGCGGTAGCGTTCCAAGTCGTCGCCGCAAAAAAGCCGTCGCTGTTCAAGGCTGAATTTGCCACCATTTGCGTACTGGGCCCGTAAGCCATGCCAAATCCGCCGCGCACAACCAGCGGATTCATCGGTTGGTAAGCGAATCCGACACGCGGACCAAAATCTTTCAAGTTCGTCGTAAACGGGCTGCGGGAGTGCCCGTTGACCCCTGGAAACTGTTCGCCGCCGACCAGAGGCACACCGGCCACCGTGTAGGATACGGTGGGATCGAAATACTCCAGCCGATTTTCCCGGTCGGTGCGTCCCCCGAAAATATCCCAGCGTAAGCCCAGGTTAAGGGTGAGGTTCCGCAAAATTCGCCAGTTGTCTTGGACGAAGGCCGCGTAGTAGGGACTCGCTTCGGCGCCAAAAATGTCCTTGGTGAAATTATCGTATTCACAGCCCGGACACGAGCCCATCCCCAGCAGGAACGAAGCGAAATCGCTGCCATTTCCTGCGAACGTAGTCGAGCTTGTCGCGGTATTATCAAATTCATACACACCGCTGGGAGCAATGGGTTGCCCCTCGTTCATGAACAATTTTTGGAATTCAAACCCCACACTGAGGCTGTGTTTGCCTTTGGTCTTGGTCAGCGATGCCACGGCATCGCTCACCTCGCTGGCAAAAAGGAACGTCGTGTACCAGTTGGAGCCAAGATTCGTGGTGTAGTCGGTAAAGTCAATCAGGGGGATGTCTTTGTAGACCTGCTGGGGCACCAGGGAAGCGGGAAAGCCGAGCGAGGTTATGTTGAAACCGATTTGCCGCGGGTCGCCCGTTTGATCTTCATAGTGACGAGTGAAGGAATAGCGCAACTGCAGCAGGGTGGTAGGGCTGAGTGTGTAGTCGTCGGCCAACAGGACATTCCGGCCATTGGTGATGTTTTGATAATAGTTGGGGTCGTAAATGTTGCTGGCGCCGTAGAGATCGACGTTCCCAAACTTATTGCGGTCGAAGGAGAAACGGCCGAAGACGTGTTGCTTGGCGCTGAGGTTATAGTCCATCCGGACATCAAACTTCTGCGCATTGTTCGGCTGGAGACCAGACGCAAAGTAATTGTTGAGATGGTAGGGACCTGTAACCTGCTGGTTGGGAATCGGAAAGTGCTGCGAATACAGGAGGGCGATCGGGTTCAGATCGCCCGACGGAATGATATTGCCGGAGAACGGCTGGCGCGCGCCATTGGGCAGGTCGGGAACCAGAGGGTTGTAAATCGTGAGGCCCAGCGGGAGATCGGCGGAAAAATCGCCGCTGCGTTCCGCCATTGTTGGGACTGTGTAATAACCAGTTTGCAGGAGTCCCTGTTGCGTCGCCTCATAATCGCCAAAAAAGAACAGCTTGTCGTGCACGATGGGACCGCCAATCGAGCCGCCTTCCTGATAGCGGTGAAAGTTGGGAGCAGTGTTGGACTGACCGGCTGATATTTGGCTCTGTTTCACGAAATAGTCATTCGAAGCCAGCCAGTTGGGACGGAAGTAGCCAAAGGCGTCGCCGTGAAAGTTATTACCGCCAGACTTCGTCACAAGGCTGATGACTCCCGATGCGCCGCTTTGATAGGTCGCGGGAGCGTTTTGCGTCTCAACGCGGAATTCCTCCACTGCATCGAGCGGAATCTGGAACGCGGGAATGAGCGCACCAAGATTGTTTTCTGCAATATCAATCGGGCTGCCATCCAGAGAATAGTATGTGGTTCCCTGGTTTGCACCATTGATGGTATAAGCCGAGACGTCAGCGCCCGGACGGTCATTGAAGATGCCGGCGGTATCCGCGGCGTTCGGAGTCCCATTGGTTGCTCCCACGCCGGCGCTTAGTTGCACAAGCTCATACTCATCGCGGGTCAGCAGCGGTACACGATCCATCGTCTCGGCCGTGATGAGTTGCCCGATGGTCGAATTCGTCGCTTCCACCAGCGACGAGGTTCCACTCACGGTCACCACCTCTGCCGTCGTTCCCGCCTTCAATGTAGCGTTCACTACGGCAGCCTGATCGACCGTGACCAGTACATTTTTGTGTAACGAGGTCGCAAAACCGCCGGTGCTGATGGTCACGTCGTAAGTGGCCGGCGGAAGTGAGACAAACGAATAGAGTCCCGCTCCGGTCGTAACCGTCTTGAATACGGCGGCTGTCGAAACATCCTTCGCTTCGACCTTGGCCCCCGGGACAACCGCACCAGAACTGTCGG
>JASHRB010000221.1 GCA_030037575.1 Candidatus Sulfotelmatobacter sp.
CTGGATTATCTTTCTTGTGCTCTTACCGTCGTTTCAACCGTTCTCTTGGGAAAGCGTTGTTGGGAGGGTTGGATTCTCGCAGCGATCAATAGTGGGGTGGTGTGCGTCATCGGTTTCCGCACCGCACAGTTTGGGTTTATCCCGGCGAATGTCTTCTGCATCGCGCTGTATGCGGTGAACCTGCGCTCCTGGCGCAAACCACAAATTCGCTAACAGCACAATGCACTTGTGAAACGGACTAAAGTGCGCGGAATGCGCCGGACGTCTGTCTTTTCTTTGTCAACCCACACCAAAGCCAAAAGTTTCGCTTCCTCGCTCAAATATAGCTCTAAAGTTTGCACAGCCAATGCGCAACCATTCGTGTGGATTTGTGTCTATACAGGCGGGCAGTAAGAAATGGTTTGCAAGGAGAAAGTCAATGCGAACATCAAAACTATTCGTGAAAATGACGACGGCCATTCTGGCTGCAACCATGTTGATTGCTTCGGCGGTGATTCCGGCCGTCGCGCAGGATCAAACGCCGCCACCGAGTTACTCCCCTGAGCAACTCGACAAATTGGTTTCCCGGGTGGCGCTCTATCCGGACTCGCTGCTGGCTCAGGTGTTGGCCGCCGCAACATATCCCGACGATATTCCGGATGCCGCCAAGTGGGCGGATGACCACCATTATCTGCGGGGCGACGAACTCGCCAATGCGATACAAGCGGACCAGCTTCCTTGGGATCCGAGCGTTCAGGCGCTGCTTCCATTTCCCAGCGTGCTCGAGATGATGGCTGACGACATGGATTGGACGAGGAATATTGGCAACGCCTTCCTGGCGCAACGGCAGGACGTAATGGATGCTGTGCAACGCATGAGGCAGAAGGCGAGAGATTTCGGCTATCTGCGCACCAACGATGAGATCGTTGTGAGCGGCGGACCTTACATCACGATTGATCCCGTCGATCCGGCGTTCATCGTGGTTCCAGCGTACGATCCACTGATCGTGTTTGCCGCTCCTCGGCCGGGCTTCTTTGTCGGCAGCGCAATCGGCTTCGGATTCGGCATCAACATTGGTGTGTGGTTCCGTCCGTGGGGATGGGGATGGACCAGCTTCAACTGGGGTGCGCACGTTGTGATGATTGCCGGCCATCCGTGGGGCAGGGTGTGGGCGAACCGCTTCGTCTACGTTCACCCGTGGGGCCCAGGAGTTCGGCGATGGGCGGTGGCCAATCGCGTGGAGAGCCACAAGCTGATCCAGCGAGACGCGGCCGAACGCCGCGCGGCTCGCGAGGGCCGAGCCCGACCGGCAGAAAGGCACCACCGGTAAAGTCGATTGGGCAAATTGAGCGACAGCGCCGAGGTGCGCTGCAGTGAGGTCCGAGCGAAGCGGTCAGTTTTCTGTCGCTTTCTCGGATCTTACCTTCGTTACGCCTTTTCGCTGCGACCCCCAAAAAACAACGTGCAAGCGCCGCTGGATTCGCGGATAATCCGATGCGCTGCTCATGCCTGCGCCGCACAGCGATCTCGAGACGATTCGCCGCCTTCTCGCGGACTTGACAACGCGCGTTCATAGCATCGAGCGGAAGCTGGGGATCGAAGATGATGCGCCGCCTGCGCGCCTCGGCTCACCTGAGGCTCCAACAACCCACCAACCGGCCGCCCCTGCTCCACCCGCAGCGATTCCACGGGCAGCCGTTACACCCGCTGCGCCTACTCGTTCGCAACCTGCCGTTCCTTATCCCATCGTTCCGCAGGGGTCACCTCGATCGGCGTATTCGCAGGGGCATGAAACCGACCTCGAGTCGCACATTGGTGCGCACTGGTTGAACCGCATTGGCATCGCGGCGCTGCTGATCGGAGTCACCTACTTCCTGAAGTTCGCGTTCGATAACAACTGGGTCGGCCCCACCGGTCGCATTGTCATCGGTTTGTTGGCGGGAATCGGCATGGTTATCTGGAGCGAGCGCTTTCGGGCCAAGGGCTACCAGGCCTTTTCTTATTCGCTGAAAGCTGTGGGAACTGGCGCACTGTATCTTTCGCTCTGGGCGGCGTTTCAGGTCTACGCGCTCATTTCTGGAGGGACTGCTTTTGTAATGATGTTTGCAGTCACTGCCGCCACCGCCGCCATGGCCTGGGCGCAGGACGCTGAGCTGCTCGCCGCGTTTGCGCTCGCGGGAGGGTTCAGCACGCCATTGCTCCTATCGACCGGCCAGAATCGTGAGATTGCACTTTTCAGCTACGTCTTGCTGCTCGATCTCGCAGCGCTGGCCTTGCTTATCTTTAAACCATGGCGCAGGTTGCTCGTACTGAGCTTTGCCGGAACATTGCTGCTCTACATTGGTTGGTACGCGCCATTCTACAATGAATCACAATTCGCGCCGACTCTGATCTTCGCCACATTATTTTTTGTGATCTTCGCGATTGTTCCGGTGATTACCCGGCCGCCGGCGAGTGAACTTGCCCAGCTTGGTTCGGTTCTCGCGCTTCTTAGTTTCACGAACGCTGCGGGGTATTTCGTGCAGGTCTACGCCATGATCAATCCAGTCGACCCGACTTACATGGCGTGGTTTGCTCTCGCGTTGGCCGCACTCTATATCTTTCTAAGCGCGCAGATTCGCAAGCGATCGATCGCCAAGGAATCACCAGTCTTGCATCAGCTGCATCTCGCACTGGCCCTCGCCTTCATCACCGTGGCGATTCCAATTCGCCTCAGCCAGCACTGGATCACGATCGGATGGTTTGTTGAAGCCGGCGTTTTGCTCTGGATCGCCGACCGAATCAAATGGGATCTGCTCAATGTTTTTGCCTTGGGTGCGCTGGCGCTCGGAGTCGTGCGGCTGCTGCTGATCGACAATTTCGAAACTACACAGCTCATCTTCAACATGCGGTTCGTCACGTACCTGTTTGCGGTTGCCGTGCTCGGAGCCGTTGCCTTCTACTCTTCCAGGCGTGGCGATGAAGCCGGCCCGCAAGTAGCAGCGGTTGCAGTGGTCGCTCTTAACTTGCTCATGCTCACGGCGCTCGGCCACGAAGTAGCGGACTACTACAGTCGCCAACTGGGCGAACTGCACGCTCCATTCGCCCGCTGGAATGCCGTTTATGGCAACGAGTGGCATGGCATCGAGATCGAGCGCGATTTTACTTACTCTGCGCTATGGATGGCATATGGCGCCGTGCTCATGGCGATTGGGTTCGTGCGTCGCTCGGCCTTTGCGCGCTGGCAGGCGCTGGTGCTGATTGCCGCCACGACCATCAAGGTTTTTATCTACGATGTTTCCGAGCTGGACCGCGCATACCGGATTGTCAGCTTTATTATTCTGGGAGCGTTGCTGCTGGCGATTTCCTTCGCTTACCAGCGCGATTGGCTAAAGCTATCAACGCGAAGCCGGATGGCCGAAGGCGGCGGTTCTAAAGCATGAAACAGGCACACTTGTTGCTCTTCGCCATTCTGCCTGCGGGCGCGGATGCGCCGCAGCCGGCGATCCCTTACTTTGCGTTTGTGCGCGCCGTTCGGGTCTCTCAGACCCGATCGACAGAACTTCTTTGTTCTCGACCTGGCGCTTTGGAATCACTCCCGTCGGGATCTTGGTGATCTGCGGCTCTACGACGGAACGACGCCGGTTCAGCATGCAATTTCGCAGCAAAGCGCAGGAGCATCGGCCGAACAAGTTAGGGCAAGAATCCTTAATCTTGGCAGCGTCGTCGGTCACACCGAGTTTGACGTGGACGCGAGCGAAATCTACGAATACGACCGGATCAACCGGCTCATCGACGCGAAAGACTTTGTGACCACGGCAACTGTTTTTGGCGAAAGCGAACCGGGACAGGCTTCGACCGAACTGGCGCGGGACACGATTTTCGCACTTCAGCAGCCAACACCTGGGATCGAATTTCGTATTAAAGTTGCCCTCATCCAGCTTTCGCTATGTTCAGGTGCGACTGTCTTCCGGCATTCGTCCGCGGCAAATAAAGAGCGCAACCCTTGCGAACCTGCGCGAGCAACAAGCCATGTGGGTCAGCGCGGGCACGTGCGGCACGCCGTACCAGCGGGAGACTGCGACAGTGATCGCCTGTGCAGTGCCGAAGAATGTCCCTCTGCAGCGTCTGCTGTTTCAGGTCGATCCCGGGCAGATCAACTTTTACCGCTCGGTCAGCGTCGAAAATTCTCAAGATATTCAACTCGCCGGGGGTTCGATCAGCCGGGTTCGCATGAACCGCCGCGGAACGCTGGTAAGCAATGAAGAACTCGCAATCAGCCCGGTCGTGGCTTCCGGCGAACTGACGGTGCGGATTGAGAATGGAGATAACTCGCCTCTTGCGATCGTTTCCGTTCAACCCCAGACGCTCGAGCACCGCGTGTACTTCGATCCGCAGGGAAGGACTCTACTGAAACTTTATTACGGAGATTCAAAGCTTCCCACGCCTGAGTACGACTACGCGCGATTTTTTCAAAAGGACGCGAGCGCAGCCGAAGCGGAACTGGGCGCGGTAGCTGTAAACGCAGCTTATACGGGCCGCCCCGACGATCGCCCGTGGTCGGAGCGGCACAGGCTGGTTCTTTGGGGCGCGATGCTGATCGCGATGGGGGCGCTTGCCGTGCTGGCGATTCGCGGATTATGGTCGGGGAAGACCATTTAGCGAGCCTGCGGATTACCTCGGGATCAAATACCCGCCGCGAAATGTTTTCGTCCTGCCGCACCGTTCGTAAAGCTGGGAAGGCGCAAAACGTCCTGATCGTCTGAAATGAATGTGAAGCGAGGACCGCGCGCGTGCGGAAGGCGCAGCGGTAATTCACGAGGCTGAACCGTAGGCAGGCGCTCGCGCAGTCACCTGGACAAACCCGGGCTCAGAGATCGGCCAGCGAAAAATCTGGAGAGATGCTGGAATGAGCCCAGTAGGCAACCCGAGCATGAGATTTGCGCTTTATGAATCCGAGGGTCGAAGTGGACCAGGCAGAACAGCCTGACCTTTGGCAGAAACCCTCGTCCGCACAGGTTAAGATTGTCTTGCCTGGAATGACGGCGTTTTTACACCGAATCGTGAAGCAGCCGTTACCGCGTGCTCTCTTCGATCTCTGAAATCCAATCCGGACGCTTCAGCACTTCGCGTGGCTTGGGCCCGTCGGCGGCGCCGACAATTCCATCCTGCTCCATGAGATCGATCAAATGCGCGGCGCGCCCGTAGCCAATGCGCAAACGCCGCTGCAGCAAGGATGTGGAAGCCTTGCCGAATTCCACGACCAACTTCACCGCATCTTGATAAAGGGGATCGTCCTCCCCGCCACCTTCCGCCGAAACTTCACCGTTGCCCGCGCTACGTCCATCCTCGCGTTCCTCCGCTGGAGGATCGAGGAATTGCTGCTCATACTCGGCCGACCCTTGCTGCTTCCAGAATTCAACCACTGAAGCAATTTCTTTTTCCGTGACCAGCGGCGCGTGGAGCCGATGCACGCGTGCCGAACCCGATGGCAAATAGAGCATGTCGCCTTTGCCCAGCAGCGCTTCTGCCCCATTCGAATCGAGAATGGTGCGCGAATCGACTTTCGTTGCCACGCGGAACGAAATTCGCGCTGGGAAATTTGCCTTAATCAATCCTGTAATCACATCCACTGACGGCCGCTGCGTCGCGAGCACAAGATGAATGCCGACCGCTCTCGCCATCTGCGCGAGCCGCGTAATTGATTCCTCCACGTTCGACGAATCGAGCATCATCAAATCCGCCAACTCATCGATGATGATGACGATATAGGGAATGGGCTTGTCGTCGCAATCTTCTTCGAATAAGCTCGGCGTGCCCGGGTTATCGAAC
>JASHRB010000222.1 GCA_030037575.1 Candidatus Sulfotelmatobacter sp.
CCATGCAGCACGGCGTTCACTGCGCCTTCCCGCACGGCCATCGAAATTTGCATGACTTCATCTTCCCCAAACCCTAACTCCGTTGCAATGCGGGTCGCTTTCTGCTCCGCATTGTCCACGGTGTCCAAAGTGGAATCGAGCGTGTAGGAGACGGATTGCTCCATAGCCGGAATGGTCTTAGACCCGCACTGTTCCTCTGAATTGCCGTTAGCAGCCAACCGCGGCCGATAATCGGCGGATGCGGTAGTTTGCCTGTGAATGCGAGGAAATGTCAACGCGCAGCTTTCAGGTGCGCTGGCTCGGAGAGACAAACCTGCTAGCCCATTCCAAAGCGGCGCAGTAACCATATCCCGGCACCATCCGAGCAGCCAGGGGCTGACATCAAACCTCGGGAAGCCGGCGCGCATCGCAACCCCGCAAATGGGGGCATCGAACCCATTCCATTGCTCATCTAATCGAGTAGCTGGAAGATAAACGAATTCGTAGGAGGATAAGCTTTATGAAGCTGTTTCAGGTTCAGGCCTTATCGAGCTTGTTCCTGGCAGCGCTTTTATCTGTGCCCGCGTGGGCAAGTACCGCGAGCCCAAATTCGGCGGTGCCGGGAACCTTAAATTACGTCGAAGGGCAAACTTTTCTGGCCGGTCAGCCGCTGGACCACAATTCGATCGGCAAAGCCACTCTGGAAGTGGGCCAGTCGCTCAATACGCAAACCGGCAAGGCCGAGTTTCTTTTAACTCCCGGCGTGTTTTTCCGCGAGGGCGACAACTCCTCGGTCACCATGACGGCTGACCGTCTTACGGACACCGAAATGCAGGTAAACCGGGGCCACGCCATGGTCGAGGTGGATCAGATCTATCCGCAAAACGATATTCGCGTGGTCGAGGGCAAGGCCACCGCTCGGATCCTGAAGCCGGGCCTTTATGATTTCGATCTGCGGCAGAATCAGATGCGCGTATTCGATGGCCAAGCCTTGGTGCAAGATGGCGATATGCAGGTGAAATTGAAGGCCGGTCACGAACTGGCCCTGGATAACAACGGCCCAGAAAAGGCTGAGAAGTTCGATAAGAAGGCCATGAGCGGCGATGATCTTTACCGCTGGAGCAGCCTGCGCTCCGATTATGTGGCCGAGGCCAACGTTGATGATGCTCGGATTCTCCTCGCCGACGATTGGTACGCTGCGGGCTTCTGGGGTACGGGTTGGGATTGGGGCGGTTGGGCCTGGGATCCCTGGTTTTCGGCCTACACATTCATGCCCTGGGGAGGAATTTTTTACAGCCCCTTCGGTTGGGGATTCTATTCTCCGGCCCTCGTATACCGTGCGCCGTTCTACGGTGACCACTTCTACCACACGTTTAATGCTGCCAACGTGCAGGCGTGGGGCCCGGGCCCGCACTACGCAACCAGCCGTGCCTATGCTCACGGCCTCTACACCGGCCCGGGTGCGGCTCGCGGCGCATTCCACGCTGGCGCCGTGACCGCCCCTAGTGCCGGGTTCGGTGGGATGAGCGCTGCTGGATTCCGGGGCGGCGAAGCTGGAGTCCATGGGGGCGGAGGATTCTCTGGTGGCGGAGCCGGCGGCTTTCACGGTGCCGGAGGCCTTGCGGGCGGCCGCTGATTTTGGACCTGACCATTTTCCGCGGAGCGCAATTTGCGCCCCGCCTTTCATATCTGCGTAGCATTCCTCGGTGGCTGATGTAAGGGGGGGCAGCCTTGTCCTGGTTTCATCCGCTTTCAGCTACAATGGCGTGACTTCCCAATCGAGGTCGGGCAATGTCCAAGCACCTTGCGTTTTCAAGTTTGCGAATTTCGGCAATCTTCATCGTCACCGTCGCCCCTATCTTCGTCTGCGCGTCCGAACCGTCACGCCCGGCTCAAGCTCAGTCCGGTGATCCGCGCCTTGAGAAAAGCTACCGCTTCCAAAAAGGCGGATGGACTTACGTTCACCTCGAAGGCTCGCCCTCCGACATCGGCTACCAGCAAGGATATCTGCTTGCGCCCGAGATCGCCGATGCGCTCGATGCCATCAAGCTACTCGATACTCACGACACGGAGCGTAACTGGGAGTTTTTTCGCACTAACGCACGCGAAATGTTATGGCCCCACGTTGACGCCGAATACCAGCAGGAGTTACAGGGCATCGCCGACGGCGCCAGAGCGCACGGGGTTGATGTCGACGTCTACGACATCACCGCACTGAATGCATTTTCCGAGGTTCCTGACTATTACGTGCCCTGGCTCAACAAGCGCGAGAAGCAAGCGAGCGCGCCCACCATCAAGCCGCCTGGCCATTGCAGCGCCTTCATCGCGACCGGCAGCTATACCAAGGAGCATCAGATTGTGATTGCGCACAACAACTGGACCGGCTATCTCGATGGCGAGCGCTGGGTCATCATCTTTGACATTGTCCCCGAGCACGGCCAGCGCATTCTGATGGATGGCTTTCCCGGCGTCATTACAAGCGACGACGACTTCGGCATCAACGCGGCTGGAATCATGATCACCGAAACGACGATCACTCAGTTCGAAGGCTGGGATCCGAACGCCCGGCCGGAATTCGTGCGCTCGCGCAAGGCAATGCAGTACGCGACCAGCATCGATGATTAC
>JASHRB010000223.1 GCA_030037575.1 Candidatus Sulfotelmatobacter sp.
CGCAAACCGTGATCTTTCCCGGCATCGGTCATTTGCCCTATGAAGAATGTCCGGAGGAATTCAACCGGGCGCTGATCGGATTCCTCCGTGATTAGAGTCGTGTAGCACGGTCTCGCGAAAGATCGCGTACAGATTAAAATCGAGTCGTGGGAAAGTCACGCACTGGAGCCGATTCGCCCGATCTGAAGGACGACTCTTCTGCTGCGGGCGGCACTCGCGCTCCTGCGGCGCGGTCCTGCCCTTATGGGATTCCGTTTCGCCCGCATCCGCTGCTGGGTGGCGGCCACGTTCAGACGCTCGCCGCATTTTTTCTGCCGCGGCGAATCAGGCTGCGGCCCGCCGAGCGGCGCTGGATAGAGGTAGAGCCGGGTATTCCAGTGCTCTGCCGCTGCCATTGGCAAGAAAACAAGAATGGGTTAACTCTCATCGTTGTTCACGGCCTTGAAGGTTCGAGCGAGTCGCAATACATGCTCGGCGTCGCGCGCAATGGATTGGCTGCGGGAATGAACGTCGTGCGCATGAACCAGCGCAACTGCGGCGGCATGGACCATTGCGCTCCCACGCTGTACAACTCGTCCCGCTCCGCCGATGTGGCCGCTGTGGCGCGCCACTTGGTCGAGCAAGATGGGGTTGCAGCCTTCGTGCTCATTGGATTTTCCATGGGCGGGAATCTGGTCCTGAAAGCTGCTGGCGAGTGGGGCAACGATGGCCCGCCGCAGTTCTTTGGTGTGGCTGCGGTTTGCCCGGCGATCGACCTGGCTGCCGGAGCCGACGCCCTGCACGAGCCTGCGAATCGCATTTACGAATACTATTTTCTGTGGCAGCTGTTTCGCCGCTTTCGCCGCAAGGCCAAACTGTTCCCCGGAAGTTTCGATGCTTCTCGACTGCGCGGCGTGCGCACGCTGCGCGAGTTCGACGATCGCGTGACCGCCTATTATTGTGGCTTCAGCGGAGCCGATGATTACTACGATCGCGCGGCTGCAGCGCACGTGATCGAGCGCATCGCCAAGCCCACGCTCATCATTCACGCGGCCAACGATCCCTTCGTTCGCATTTTGCCCGACACCCGCGCGAAGATTCTCGCCAACGAAAACATTACTTACCGCGAAGTTGACGACGGCGGCCACTGTGCGTTCATCGGCGAGCGCGACGGCGATCCTGATTATGAGGGCCGCTGGGCCGAGCGTGAAGTCGTGGAATTCGCGAACCAGCTTTGATCGTATGCGGGTACTCGAAAGCTTTTGTGGATCAGGCCCTCGCAAGGCGCGGCCGCGCCGGCCGGCGAATTCTGGGCGCCTTCATGAATTCGCCCTTGCCGGACGCCAGAACCATCCCAGCCTGGCCATACCTCGTCCCTTGAGCTTGGTTCGGACGTAGGCGAGCAAGACCATGGAGAGAAAGATTGTCAGCAGACCCAGTGAAGCCATGCGAATAGTGTCGCTGCGCTTCGCAAGGATGGACGCGCGCCCGTAGACGAACTCGATGTGAACCCAATAAACGATCAGGGAAGCCTGGCCTAGCTGAATCAACGGACTGAATCCCCATTGCGCCGCGCCCCAACGGCACCATGCATAGCCCGCGCTGAGAATGACGAGTAACATGCCCACACGAATCAGAAAAAAGTTGGGACTGGTGTGCCAGTAGTCGTAAACCGCGTAGAGTTGGTGCGCTTGATGGTCGAGCCAGCGCGAGGCCGCAATGAATAAGAGACCCGCCAACCCGGCGGCAAGAAAAGTCGGGGCCTCGCGACGATGCACCCAATCCGATTGCAAAATAAATCCGGCGGCGAGTCCGGCAAATGCGAAGGCCGTCCAGGGAAAAATTGGAAACAACCAGGCCTGCGGCGTGCCCAGGTTGTGTACTCCGTTGATGTAAGACTCGATCGGCCACGGCAGCCAATCCGGACGCCATGTGGTCCACAGTGGCGGTGTGAACAAAGAAATCAGAAGCGCCGTGGCGGCTGCGGCGAAAATCAGCGTGGGATCCCGCTTTGCTCGCACGAGCGAGAGCACAAACCAGCACAGCAGCCCCATCAGCATCATCGAGATGCCGATGGTGTTAAGAATGTCCACGCGCAACAGATCGCTGCCCGGCGCCCATCCCCAGGCGATGACATATTCCTGCAAACGAAAGAGCAGGCCGAACGCGAATATCTCCGCCCCACGGCGAATCGTCGAGCGCGCGATTTGTGCGGGAGATAGATTCTTTAGCCGCAATTTCTGGGTTACCAGGGCCAATGAAATTCCGGCAAGAAACAGAAATAGCGGAGCCGGGAACGTCCCGCCCAGTTGCGAGTACATGAAGAACTTGCTCTGCCGCGCACTTGGGTTAAGCCACGAATCGTAGCAATGGGTCTGGAACATCAGAACGCAAGCGAGACCGCGCATCCAATCGATGTAAGCGAGCCGTCGCGTTGGACCAGCCGAAGCCAAGCGCCATCATACCCTAGCGCGTACTTATGGTAGATTTTGGCTATTGGCTGGACTTGATGGGCGCGTAGCTCAATTGGATAGAGCACGGGATTTCTAATCCCGGGGTTGCAGGTTCGATCCCTGCCGCGCCTACCATCCTTTCTTTTCAATCACTTATTCTGCAAACCAAGGATTTTCCCGCGCTCATCTTGCAACCCAGAATTTTCCCAGCACTAGATTTTTTGCCCGCCGTGGCGCACCGGCAGCCGGGGAGTCCATTCCTCGGAAATTCGCGAGCACTCCCCGGCAAAATTTTCTCCCAAGAAACCTGCGCAATCCATCCCGCGAGAACCGGAGGAAAAGGCGATCGGTTTTTGCCGAAGCCATGCCCCAACCCTGCCCAAACGGAACTTCGAGCAGGGCATTGGACTTCTGCTTCTCATTCAACGTCTGACCGGCTTGCATGGTCTCCCGCTCATCGACAAGGTTGCAGCGCTGAAATATCGCAGCAGACATGTGGCCGCTGATGAAGCGTGCGGGTATCGCGTTGCCGGATGGCGGGTTTGGCTGGGCATGGCTCACCTCGACCGCGAAATTGTGCAAAGATGACGGCGGAAACCACCGATACCGAAATCGAAACGGGCATTCGTGAACCGCCAACATGGACCGGCGGCTTAGTCGATGTGGACCTTCCGCGTCTCAGCTGTCAATTTGCCCTGCACGCCTTCCTGCACCACCGACCTCAAAGTATAGAAGCCCGGTGCCGCTTCCAACGACAGCGTCCCTGTGATTCCAATCTCTTGCAGCCGTTCGTAGCTTTCCCGCTTCAATGCCAGCTCCATTTCCGCCTCTCTGCCCGTGATGAATGCCCCTGGAGATTGTAGAGCGCGGCTACAAAATTCAACTTCTCGAAGTGGATATCCTTTTTGACTCTGGAATGGAAGCCCCCGCGTGTCTATGTGAATGTTGAGCGAAAGCCGTTGCCCATTCGCTGTTGTCTTCGCCAGTTGCAGCCTCACCTCGGCCGGTACCGCTTTAGACTCCTCGTTCCCCGTAACCGCCTGGGCCTGCAACCAGGTGGCGGAAGCTTGCGTTTTTACCTCACGGACTATCGCTGTCGACGACGGATCATAGCCGCCAACTTTTCCGCCCCCCGGCTCCGCGCCGGAAGCTGCGTATGCAGGTACCTCCTCGAAGGCCAAACATTGTGTCTCGTCATGCCCGGGGCACTGGCAATCTTCCAAGACTGCGGATTGTAGTGCGGGGGGATCTCCGCTTGAGATCTGGTAGGCCTGGTAAACCGTGATCCTCGGACAGGACCCAATCCCGCCCGCAGAAAGGCGAGGATGACTCTGTAGCTCCCGGACGGCGCTGATCAGCACGTTCACGTCGCTGGTAAATCGCTCAAGCTCTCCGGCTGGTGTGTCGAAGATTGCGACCCGGTCACCGGATGAAAGCTCCTCTTTTATGAAGCGCGTCGCCGCAATCTTGGCGCGAGCAAGATCGGCTACAGGAGTGTTCACGTCATCGAAGAAGAGAGCAATCGCCCGCCCGGCAGACGCCGACTGCACTGGCACAGGAACAGATAGCGGTACAGGCGCGGGTGGTCTGGCGTGCGCCTCCGTTTGCTGTCCTGGGACAGGCTCTGCGCGGGCGGTGTTCTCCACTGAAACGGCAACAGCCTCCCGTCTCTTTCCAGAGTCCAAAATCTCGAAGTCGTCCTGAGTGAGCCCCTTGACGGGCTTGCCGCGAGAATCGCGGACCACGATTTCGACTTCTACCAATCGTGCTTGGGAATGAAGGGTAGCCAACTGCGGCTGATACGAACGGCTGCTAATGCGTACCTCACCCGGGGAGAGTTGTAACGAGTGGTCTTGTGCGACGAGGACGAAAACCATTACCACGCCGACCAGCCCGAGGACTACAAACGGCTTCCGCGGCATTTGGAAGCACACTATAGCACCAATAGCAACCTTGGAATCATGGCTGTTCAAATCAGGCGTCGGA
>JASHRB010000224.1 GCA_030037575.1 Candidatus Sulfotelmatobacter sp.
AGGCGGCAAGCTTCTTCATCGCGGCGCTTGGAATGGAATCGATCTGTTTTTCCATGCGGCGGCTGTACTTCTGGGTGAAGTAACGAACGAGCGACGGAATATCCTCGGGGCGCTCCCTGAGCGGAGGGATGCGAATGGGAAAAACATTCAGCCGGTAATACAGATCCTGGCGAAACTCACGCCTTTCAATCATCTTATCCAGGTCACGGTTGGTGGCCGCCACCAGTCGCACATCCACTTTCTTGGTGCGCGTGCCACCCAGCCGTTCGAACTCCCGCTCTTGCAGGGCGCGCAGCAGTTTTGGCTGGACTTCGATGGGAATGTCGCCCACCTCGTCCAGAAACAACGAACCTTGATCTGCCAGCTCCAGCCGGCCGACCTTCTGCGAGATCGCGCCCGTGAATGCACCCCGTTCGTGCCCAAAAAGCTCGCTTTCCAGCAAGCCTGTGGGAATGGCCGCACAGTTGAGCTTCACGAAGGTTCTATCTTTGCGCTTGCTGCGATCATGGATGGCGCGAGCAATCAACTCTTTTCCCGTCCCCGTTTCCCCCAACAGCAACACCGTCGAATCACTGGGAGCCACCGTCTCTACCAGACTCAGAACATGGCGAAGAGCTGAGCTTTGCCCCACGATCCCCACGAACCCTTCAAAGTCCATCTCCCCCCGGATCTCATCTTGCAGATACAGGTTTTCCTGGGCCAACCGGTCCGTCAGTTCTGCGATCTTGCCGTAGGCCAGCGCATTTTCCACGGCGATTGCCACCTGATTGGCTACCTGAATCAAGAACGAGACCTCGTCGCTGTCGAATGCATTCTCCTCTCGTTTCGCGACTGCCAGCACCCCTAGCATCCGGCTCTTGCTGATTAAGGGTATGTGGCAAAAAGAATGTAAGCCTTCCCCAACGGCCTTGGCATACATCTCCGGGGGAATCGCCTCAGCATCAAGCCTATTCACGACGATGGGCTTGCCGCTTTTGAAGGAATCTCCGGGCATCGAGCCATCGATCGGGACGTCCACTCCCTCGGTGAAAATTCCGCGGCTCTCGGGAAAGTCGAGGGCATGCACTCGCAGCTGACTACCCTCCGCGTCCGCCAACATGATCGCCGCCGCCTCGCAGTGCATGACGCGGCGGACACTGGCAGAGGCCGCCACCAGCAGATCGTGAAACTCCAGATTGGACACCACCCGGTTCGAGAGGTCGAGGATCAACTTCAGGCGCTCTTGCACGCGCTGCGAAATATATAGGTTCACCGCCGCATCGATGGCCAGAGCGATCTGTTCCGAGGCCAGAGTGAGAAAACGGACTTCTTCCGGGTCGTACGCATTTGGATAGGATCGCCCTAAACTCAGCACGCCTAGACGGCGCGATCCTCGAACTAACGGGAGGGTACAAGTGGATGCGACACCGTGGTTGGCAAGGAAAAGCCCGTAAGTCCGAAACCGCGCCTCCGCGCCCCAATCATCCATGACGAGAGGCAGGCCCGTTTCGTAAACCCACGAAATGGGAGAGTGTTCGGAAGAAAGCTCGTCAAGCGCTGCCGACTCCACTCTTTCGCCATTCGCTTCCAGCAACGACCAGCAGGTGCGGTTGGTCTCCTTACCGAAGGTTGCCACATGTATGAAGTCAAAAGCGGTGACTTCCTTCAGTTTTTCGACCAGCGCATTGGAAGCACAGTCGCAGTCATCCGATGCGGCGATAGCGTGGGCTGCGCGCAGCAACGCCAGATAGCGTTGCTCCTCCACCATTGGGTAGGCTGAAGCAGTAGTAACCATGGCCTCGCTCGTCCTCGTTCGTGTGGAATGGTTCGCAGTGGCGCTGCCTTCTACGCTTTCTGGCCCCAGACTTGAACCAGACTTGAATATGTCCAATCTGATGCAAGGGCACTGCTCAAAGGTTCTGAAAGTGTCGGGAGCGGTCGACATCTGTCAAACAATTTGGCGCAGCCCTCGACAAGGGCGCCGCGCTGGTTTTGCCGACCGGCGCTCAAGCCACGTCTTATCAGCAACCAAAGCTTTCCTTCGACCAGTCAGATCCGTTCCCAGAATTATGACCGTCGCTCCTACTTTGCCGGCGGTGGGCACGGTCTTGACGAACGGTCCCAGACCCGTCGACCGGCTGAAGATCGTGCCGTCGCCGTGGGCTCGGCCATTCGTTGTTATTCCATAGAATGTGCCGTTGGTGGCTTGCATAAGCCCCGCTTCGGGATACTCGCCATCGGCGCCGTCAAAGCTATAAAGTGTGGTCAAAACACCGTCAGGGGTGATTTGAAAGACTGTACCGCAGCCGTTAAGATCGACGCACTTGCCATCTCCGCCCGCCGTGGTTCGGTAGAGGTTTCCGTCCGTGCCTTCTATCACTCCCGTGCCGGGATAAGCTCCGTCAGCGCAGTTCGCTTTGGCGCAGAAATCGTAGATGTCGCTGTACTGTTTCGATGAAGTGATAGTAAACACTACGCCTGAGGCATGGGTACCTCCTCCGCTGGCCGTTCCGTAGAAGGTGAGGGTGCTGTCAGTTTGCGTCTCCTCGGAGCCTCGGTCCGCACCGGAGGGCGTGATGGCTTCGAGGAACTTCAAAGGAAGGGTACCGCCCGGGTCTGCGCCTTTTGCCGCCAGGCACAAGGCTTCCCGTCGTCCAAGTAATTAAAGTAGTAGTTCCCAGCGCAGTCCTTGGAGGTGGTCGATCCAACCTCAGAGGAACTGACGCCGCCTCCGTCAAGGGTTGACCCGTAGAGCTTCCCGTCCGTACCTTGTATCACGCCGTTGGGATTTGCGCCGTCCGGGCAATCCTGGCCAGCTTCCGAGCAAAACGTGTGGATCGTGGTCAACTCGCCTGCAGGGGTGATCTCAAAGAGCGTGCCCGCGTTATTCGAGTTGCCGCCCAGGGAGAGGTGGTTCCGAGGAAATCCCCGTTGGTGCCCTGAATTAATGGGGCTTTCGGGTCGGCTTCGTCGCTGCAGTATTCGCCGCCGTTCGCGCAAAAAGTATAGAGTGTGGTCAACGTGCCCTGCGGCGTAATTTCGAAAATCGTACCGCATCCGAGGGTGCTGAACAGGCTGCACTCGACCCCGCCGTACTGGGTCGTACCGTAGAACTTTCCGTTGGTGGCCAACAGCAACGCGGAGCTGGGAAAGCTACCGTCGGCGCCGTTCGCTTTGGAACAGAAATCGTAAAGAGTCGTCAGCTTGCCCGCGGTGGTGATTTCGAAAACAGTTCCCCCGTTGTTCTTTCCTCCCCCGCTGGCCACGCCATACAAATTGCCATCGGGTCCCTGGATGAGGGAAGCAGAGGGGTCGCTGCCATTGGTCCCGTTGAAATTCAGCAGAGTTTTGAGGGTGGTTTCGGCGGGCAAGGCA
>JASHRB010000018.1 GCA_030037575.1 Candidatus Sulfotelmatobacter sp.
ATTTCAACCTGAATTTGCAGCAACAATTGAATAGCAAGATGGTGCTCCAGTTAGGTTACGTGGGCGCCATAGGGACAAAGCTGTTCCGCTTCCGCGACATCAATCAGCCCACGCAGGCACAGATCACGGCCTACGATTTGAGTTGCCCGCTGGGAGGGACGCCGCCCGATTGTCCGATTGCCGGTTTCGACAACGGGAGCAACGTTCCCCGAACGAATTTCCCAAATTTCTTCTACGTCAACCAAGAGGAGTCGACGGCGAACTCCAATTACAATTCCCTGCAAACCAGTCTGCGGGTCAGCGCTTGGCACGGACTGACTTCGCAGGCTAATTTCGTCTGGTCGCATTCCATCGACAACGCCAGCGATAGCGACGATTTCATCCCCAACGCTGCCCAGCCGAACAACAGCTATAACACCCGCGCGGAAAGAGGGAACTCCAATTTCGACATCCGCCGCCGGTTTAGCTGGCAGCTGGGGTATGAATTGCCCAAGCGCGGCGGAAGCATGGCGAAGGTGAAAGACGGGTGGGGTGTGGACAGCGCCGTGACTCTGCAGACGGGGCAACCCTTTACGCTTAATTACGACTTTGAAGGAGATTACTCGGGCAGCGGCGAAGGTTTCGACCGTCCTGACATTGTGGGCCCAATCCAGTACGGAAGCGCTCCCTACAACTTCCTCAACCTGGCTTCTTTTCAGGTGCCTTGCACGTTTGGCAATACAACCGCCGTTTCTGCATCCGGCGACAGCAATTGTTTAGCGGGAACACGGCACTTCGGCGATCTGGGCAGAAATGAACTGGTTGCCACGAACTTCGCGGAGTGGAACTTTTCCGTGTTCAAGAACACGGCGATTAGTGAGCACGTGGTTCTGCAGCTCCGGGCCGAGTTCTTCAATCTCCTGAACCACCCGAACTTTTCGAATCCTGAACTTCCAAACTACATCTCCGACCCTGCGGCCAACGGCCTGAACGCGGCTGGACGCGGAATCGGAGATCTAGCCTTGACCGCTACCGGTGACGTAGGCATCGGCAATCCGTTCCTCGGCGGCGGCGGACCGAGAGGTGTGCAGTTTGTCGGCAAGATTACCTTCTAGGCCCTGGTAATCAATTCAGAAAGCCCTGACCTCTGCGCTCACGGCTTTTCTTTTCCATTCGTCCGTCGCCGATTTCTGGTGCTCTCCGCTCGTCCTACGTCTTTCGTCACTATGGCGCAGGTTACTCGGATGTTACGCTGCTCTGGTAAGCCTCCCCTCCAACTTTAGGACCACGATTGCGGAGATTTTCGATGGGTCGTTCCACGTTCGCTTTTCCAGCCCTCATACTTAGCGTGTGTCTTGCAGTGCCGGCTTTTGCTCATCACCTGAAGCAGGGAACGACCGTTTCCTTGCCCGTAACAACCTCATCGCCGCAGGCCCGGGCTCTCTACGAAAAGGGCATGCAGGATTACGAGAATCTCTACCTGGAGCGGTGCAATGACGATTGGCGCGCGGCCGTGAAGGCTGATCCCGACTTTGCGCTGGCCTGGGCGTGGATCGCCTTCAACAGCACCGACCCGAAGGAAATCACTCCAGCCCACGAAAAAGCCAAGGCCCTCGCTCCCAAGTTAACTCCCGGCGAGCGGTTGATGGTTCGGTGGATCGTCCAGGTGCAGGAGGGAGATTTCATCGGCGGCATCTCTGCCATGAACGACATGCTGGAGATGTATCCGAAAGACAAGCATCTTTATTATCTGGCCGGAAACTGGCTCATGGGCGAGGAAGGCGCCGATGCGGCCGAGCGAATGATGTTGAAAGCGCTCGCCATCGACAAGGATTTTCCCGCTGCCCTTAACGATCTTGCCTATTCCTACGCACGCGACCGCGAATTCTCCAAGGCTTTTGCAGAGATGGATCGCTACCTGGCTGTGCTTCCTGGCGAGCCGAATCCGCAGGATTCCTACGGGGAACTCAAGCGCATGGCCGGAGACTTCGAAGGATCGCTGAAGCACTATCGAGCCGCCTTGGAGATCGATCCCGATTTTGTATCCTCGCAGGTCGGGCTCGGCGACACCTACGCGCTTATGGGCAATCAGGAGCAGGCGCGGGGTGAATACGACAAAGCCGTTCGCTTTGCCCACAGCGAAGCCGACCGCCTGAGCTATTCCATGCAGAAGGCAATGACATGGGTGCGGGAAGGCAATTTTGCCGAGGCCGACAGAGCGTTCAGCGAGATCGCAGAGACAGCTCACGCCAAAGAGCAGAATTTGCAGGAAGCGCAAGCCTACCGCCACCTGGCCGAGTATCAGACTGATGACCACGCGGCGTTGAAATATTTGCAGCACGCGGAAGAATCGCTAGGCCACAACAGTACGATCACAAAAAACGACAAGGCAGAAGAGATTTCGCGCATCCTGCGAAATCGCGCCGTGCGCGCCGCTCACATGGGAAATACCGCTTTGGCCGATGCGTCCTTGAAGCAACTGGAAAGCATGGCCGAGGGCAGCCGCAATCGGGTCATCCAAAGTTCTTACAACGGCGCTTCCGGCGCCATGCTCATGGATCAGAAAAGCTATAGCGAAGCGATTACGTACCTCGAAGAGGACCAGGACAATCCATTTACGCTTGCATTGCTGGTTCAGGCTTATTACCACACTAACCAGCCGGAAAAGCTGCATGCGGCGGAAGACCGGCTGCGCGGCATCAATGTTCCTACCATGGAGCAGGCTCTGGTCGTTCCCAGGGCGCGCCAGCAGCAGCCGCCAATCTGAGCGTTTCCACCAACAGGTGTCGCTTTACGGCTTGAGTTAGCGCAGGCCGGTGGTTGCCGCGAAGCGGCCATGCGCGGCCCCGGCTTCTCCGCCCGCTCGAGCTACTTAAAGAAATGATAGGCAATGCTAAGTTGGATGCCGTTGAATTCGTAATTGTCGGCGCCCAAATTTGCATTCGAAATGTGCGACCAGTGAAGGCCGAAATCAAGGGATTGTCCTGGCCCTGTGCGCACATAAATTCCTCCTCCACCCTTCGCCATGAAGTTGAAGTTTGAGGTGCGTCCGGGGGGCAAGTTGACCGGGGTCCACACTCCGCCGCCCGATAATTCGATATAGGGCGAAACGCGCCCCGTGTGAAGTCCGGAGTTCCACCGCAATATCACCGGATCGAAGCCGATTCCGTGCGTGCGCTGGTTGCCGTAGGTTTCGAACACAGGAACAAAGTCACCCGCGTATTCGAGCCGGCCGCGGCGCCAACTCCTGCCGGTCTCGCCGGTGAGGAAGATGCCGGCAGATACTCCGGCAGTCCAGATTTGGGCCTGGGCAAAGGAATTGCTGGTTTCTTCGCCGGTTTCTCCGGCAACCCAAACGCTGAAGTCCAGGCTTCGATTCTGCTCGTTCGGCGGCAAATTCTGGGACCGAGCAGCGCTCGCGGTCGCGAGAAACAAGGCCAGGCAGATTTTGGGGGGAATCGATTTCACAGTTCTGTAAATCGAAGGCTGATTAACAAACCTGATCTTTGGATTGCTCATTTACTGGGAGAGGAACTGCTCGGATCCCGCACGTCGCGGAAGCGGAACCACGGCCGGTTGCCGTGAAGGATATTGCCGGCAGCGCGAATCGGGTTGGAGGTGCAGCGGACGAAATCAATCAACAGCCGGTTGTCGGTCTTGCTCTCCACTCGCCGCGCGATGTTCTTGTCCATCCAATCCTCTGCCAGCACCCAGCCCAGACCACCGACGGGCGTCATCACCAAATTGACTTTTCCCACGCCCCAATAGCATTGTTCGGTTTTGGGGTTGCAGGGAAAGCCTCCGCTTGCGGTCCAGGGTGGGCGGTCGTTCGATCCATATTTCTCGACGGTCATTTCGCTGAT
>JASHRB010000019.1 GCA_030037575.1 Candidatus Sulfotelmatobacter sp.
CAATATTTTCTACTGCACTCTGCCGGCAAACGGCAGCAGCGCGATGTTGCGCGCCTGCTTGATGGCCACGGCCAGCCGATGCTGATGCGGCGAGCACACGCCGGTCAGCCGACGAGGCACAATCTTGCCGCTCTCGGCCACGAACTGTCCCAGCAGCCGGTAATCTTTGTAGTTGATTTCGGCGATCTTCTCGGTGCAGAACTTGCACACTTTCTTGCGCCGGAAAAATTTGCGGGCACCTTCGCGCGGAGGTCCGCCCGGTCCCAAACGGCCCGCCCCTGCTGCATACCGCGGACGCTCTCCGCCCGGCCGCCCATCTCCCGCCGGCCGCGCCGGACGCTCGCTGTTCGACACTTGAGTTTCTTCTGCCATAACACGCTCCTTCGCAAAATCGGGGTTGGGGATTGGGGACAAGGTGCCATCGTTAAGATCCCGGTGCGCACCCCGAGCCGGCTCGCCCGCAACCCTGCTTCCTGAGCCCTGTTCTTAGGCCGTCGCTGGCGTTTCCGCCGCGGGTGTCGGGGTCGCTTCTCCCGCCGAAGTGGCCGGCGTTTCCGCGCTTAGTTTTTTGCGCGCCTCGCGCAGTTTTTTGATCTTGTCCAGCCGCTTCTGCTCTTGGTCGATGCGCACGGTCAGGAACTTGATCACCGGCTCGCTCACTCGCAAGCGGCGCTCCACCTCGTGAATTACGTTGCCCGCACCTTCGATCGTCAGCAGAATGTAGACCCCCTCGCGAAACTTGCGCACCGTGTAGGCCAGCCGCCGTTTCCCCATGCGCTCGACGCTCTTCACCGTGCCCGAGGCGGAGGTCACCGAGGACTCCACATTGGCAATCAGCTTGTCCAGATCCTCATCCGCCATATCCGGCCGGACGATAAACATCAGTTCATACCTACGAGTCATTTGCCTCTCCAAACTTCTGGCCCTGGATTTTCACGAATCTCCAGGAATAAAGCCCCAGATTTTTTGATTCCCGAGAATCCGTGTAAATCCGCGGCTATGGTTCTTTCCGGTTAAACCGATTCATGGCCGCCGTCGAACCTTCGGTCAAAATCACCTTCACGGCTTCCGCGGCGGTCGCCAACAGCTCATCCACGACCGCCAATTCTTTCTTTCCCATCGGCGACAGCAAATATTGCTTGCTGTCGGCGAGCTGGTGCTCGGGCGCCACGCCAATCCGGATTCGCAAGAAATCCTGCGTGCCCAGCGCGCCCATGATCGACTCGATCCCGTTATGCCCCGCCGAACTTCGCCGCCTGTGAATGCGCAGCCTGCCCAGCGGAAAATCCAATTCGTCCTGCACCACGATCAGGTCCGACTCCGGTCTCGCTTCGTACTCCGCGACCAGCTCCCGCACCGAAAGGCCGCTCAGGTTCATGTATGTTTCCGGCTTTGCCAAGAGCACCGCTTGGTCACCAATCCGAATGCTTGCCGTCAGCGCCCGGCGCTGCCGGTTTTTGATTTCGACTCCGTGCTCGCTTGCGATTCGATCCACCGCGAGAAAGCCGATGTTATGCGGCGTGAACTGGTACTCGACGCCAGGATTGCCAAGACCGACGATCAGTTTCACGCTGCTGTCTCAAACACAAACCATGGGGGAACAGCCGCCGCGGGCTGTCCGGCCGGGGGCAGCGCGGCTCCCATCCTATTTCTTTTCCTTCTTGTCGGTTTTCTCCGGCCTTTTTTCGCCACCCTTTTCTGCCGGCGCTTCCGCGCCTTCTTCCTCGGTCTCAGCTTTGCCCTTCTTGATGACTTCCGGCTCAGCCGGCACCGCCGCTTCCGCCGCCACCGCTTCCGGCGTCGGAGCCACTTCTTCCTTCACCGCGGTCACGTGGGCCACCGGTTGATTGGCATCGGAGAGGAATTTCAGCTTCGGATTGTGCGGCAAATCGGAGACTCGCAGCACCTTTCCGAAGGTGAGCTGGGTGACATCGACATCGATGTGGCTGGGAATATCTCCCGGCAAGCATTCGATTTCGACTTCGCGCAGCAGTTGCTCGAGAATTCCGCCCTCGGTTTTCACCCCTTCCGGAATGCCCTGCAATATCACCGGCACGTTGACGCGCAGAACCTTGTCCATGGCAATGCGCTTCAGATCAATGTGCAGCAGGCTGCCTTTCATGGGCTCATACTGCCAGTCGACGATCATGGCCTTGGTGCGCTCGCCCTCCATGGCCAGATCGAAAATGGTGTTGTGCCCGCTATCCGATCGCAGAATGCGCAAGACGTGGCGAGGATCCACGGTGACCGGCAGCGCAGCCTTGCCCGCGCCATACAGCACGCCGGGAATTTTGCCTTCTCGCCGCACCCGGCGCGCATGATTTTTCGTTGCAGCCGGGCGCGGTTGCGCTTCCAAAACATTTTGTTCAATTGTCGCAGCCATAAATTATTCCCTGTTCAAATCGATGTCATTCGGAGTCGAGCTCGAGGCTCGCGCCTAAACAAACAGCCGGCTCACCGACGTCTCTTCATGATTGGCCTGAATCGCCCGCCCAATCAGCCCGGCGATCGAGAGCACGCGAATTTTCGGCTCCCGCTTGGCTTCTTCGCTCAACGGAATCGTGTTCGTGACCACCACCTCGCGAATCACCGACTTGGCAATATTTTCCACCGCCGGATCCGACAGCACGGCGTGCGATGCACACGCGTAAACATCGTTGGCGCCGTTCTCCAGCAGCGCCATCGCGGTCTTGACCAGCGTGCCCGCGGTATCGATCAAGTCGTCAATGATCAGGCAAGTCCGTCCGCGCACGTCGCCGATCACGTGCATCACTTCCGCCACGTTCATCT
>JASHRB010000225.1 GCA_030037575.1 Candidatus Sulfotelmatobacter sp.
CGTCGAGCAGCACGTCGAGCTCGACGAGCGCATGACGCTGAAGAGCGCTCACGAGCAGGTAACCGAACTCGAAGCCGATATGCAAAGCGACGTTCCCGAAATCGCCGATATCCTCACCCATATCGAAAGCGAGCCGGCAACCATCGAACCCGGCGACGAGGTCATGCGGGACGCGGCTCTAGAACGCAAGCTAAAAGAGATCGCAGCCGAGTTTCCAGAAATTTCCGACATGCACGATGTGCAGATCAAAAAAGTCCGCGGGCGCATTTACGTCTCCTGCCACTGCACGTTCTCCGACGATCTGCCACTCTCTCGTGTGCACGATATTCAAACGGATCTTGAACTTCGCTTCAAGCACGCGGCTCCCGAACTTTTTCGCGTATTGATTCATCCCGAGCCCAGCACCGACAACCGGCGGTAGTTGGCAACATCGCTCTGTCGCTTTACCATGGCCCGCAAATGGTTGACCGCTGATCGTCGATTTCTGATTGCGGAGCGGCTCGAGGGATCACAAAGCCCAGGCATTAGAGGAATGAGCCAAGCAATTTGCACGGTGGATCGTCCGTTTGATCCGCTGTCTGCCGCAAGGCGGCGAGCGCAGGATCATCGGGGGACAGTTGTTGCGAGCCAGCAGGTGGGTAGCCGCCAACTATCGGCCGTTCGCGGCCGCTTTTGCCGCGAGTTCCTTTCCCAATGATCGGTGGAAGCGAAGAGGCCGATGAGTCTGCCTTCCGGATCGCGACGCTGGTGGGAGCAGCTCTTGTATCTGAGATCAAGCTGAAGGATTTACAATCGTAAGCGAAGCAATGGGCCGGAATTTTTAACCCTTCACGAACGACGGCAAAAAGAATCTTCAATCAACAGTCAGAAATCAACGATTCTTGCGGGAAGACACCATGACCAAAGCCAGGGCTACGTGGAAGGAGAAACAGATTTTCAACGGCGTCGCCGACAGCGAACATTCGATTGTTCTCGACGGCGACAAAAGGGCGGGCAATAGCCCCATGGAGCTTGTCTTGATCGGCCTGTGCGGATGTACGGGCTATGACGTGGTTTCCGTCCTGCAAAAGAAACGCGAACCTCTCTCGAGCCTGGAAGTGCGCGCTGAAGCCGAGCGCGCCCCAGGTCCGCCTTCGATTTATACGTCGATCAAGTTGATCTATCGTATCGGCGGCAAAGTATCGCGCCAAGCTGCCGAAGATGCCGTGCGGCTCTCAAAAGAGAAATATTGCTCGGTCTCAGCTATGCTCGCAAAGAGCGCCAAAATCATGACCGCAATCGAGCAGGTCGACGCGTAGGCTCGCAGGCGAGGCCCGATATCCCAGGTACCAAAGAAAATCTGCGCTCGCTGCGCGGCTATTTTTTCATCGCTTCGGCTGCGTTCCTCTGGGGAGTCTCGGCCACATTGGGCCGCGCGGTGTTTACCGGCAGGCTGCCGTTAGGTTCGTCGGCGCTCCAGCCGATTGAGCCCTTAATTCTTTCGCAAACGCGCACCACATTCTCTCTGCTTGTGCTGCTGCTGATTCTTGTCGGAGTCCGGGGGTGGCAGCGCATCAGGTTGCCGGCGCGAGATTTCGCTCACTGTTTCCTGCTCGGAACGCTGGGCGTGGCCGTTTCAAATTACTTTTACTATGTCGCCGTCCAGCGTATTAACGTGGCCGTCGCGATCATCGTGCAGTACACCGCCCCGGTTTGGGTTTTGTTGTATGTGGTGGCTCGCGGCCAACAAAAACTCACGGCGCAAAAAATTGCCGCGGTGGCGCTTGCGCTCACGGGAATCGCACTGGTGATTGGCTTGATTGGGTCTCACTCGGCTTCGGCTCTTCGTGTCGATAGCTACGGCCTCATCGCCGCGCTGCTCGCGTCGTTCTCCTTTGCCTTCTACAACGTCGGTGGACACAGCATTCTCGCCCGCTATGACCGCTGGCGCGTGCTCGTCTGGACTCTTGCCGCAGCCAGTGCGGCCTGGCTCGTGGTCAATCCCCCGTGGAAAATCTTCAACGCCCATTACACAGCAGGGCAATGGCTGTTTCTGTTTGTGTTCTCGGTGGTCTCGGTGCTCGGTGCATTCTCGCTTTATTTTCTGGGCTTGCAGTATCTCGAACCTACGAGCGCGATCATCGCGAGTTGTCTTGAGCCGGTGTTTTCGATTGTTCTGGCCACACTGCTGCTGGGCGAAGCCCTACGTTCATTGCAGAGTTTAGGCATCGTTTTCGTGTTAGCCGCCATCGTGATCGTGCAGCGTCCAACCCGCCGAGGCAACGGAGAATCGCTCGTCGTCGATCCGATTGAGTGAGTGATCTTGGTTGATCCGAGTTTCCTCACTTTGCAACGCCAGTCAGCGACGCGGCCGCCTATTCAAGAGCCTTTCCGCGCGTCTCCGGTAACTGAGCGGCCATGA
The DNA here is from genome assembly GCA_030037575.1 of Candidatus Sulfotelmatobacter sp. Lineage (GTDB taxonomy): Bacteria > Acidobacteriota > Terriglobia > Terriglobales > Acidobacteriaceae > Sulfotelmatobacter. Next base: position 2,402 of record JASHRB010000225.1, read on the forward strand.
GCGCGGCCAGCAAATAAGCTCCCCCACACCAGAAGAATGCCGCGGCCAAACCTCTTGCCTGGCCGACGCTCCCAATTACCAGCGGCGCGACCGCGCTGATCGCTCTCGCCCCGTTATAGGTGAACCCCAAGCCGCTCGCCCGCAAGCTGGTGGGAAAAATCTCACTTCCCGCAATTCCCGATCCTGAGAATAGCCCCGTCCCGAAGAAGGCTACGAGGGTTCCCATCACCATTAGGGCGAGTGGAGAACGAGCCAGAGCGTAAAGGGGAATCAGAATGGCCGCACCCAGGCTGTAAACTAGGAAAGCATTGCGTCTCCCCAGACGGTCCGCCGCCCAGCCAAAGCTCAGGTAACCTGGAAACATTCCAAACAGATTCAGGATTATCAGCAACGCAGTCGTGCCCAGCACGCCGAACCCACGGCCGCCTTGCGACACCGGAAGTGACAGGTATGGCGGCATCCACGTGAACAATCCCCACCATGCGAAAAGGGAGAAGAAATTGAACAGCAGCAAAGCCAGCGTGTGTCGCAGATATGCAGGCTGAAAGATTCCGCCAAACTTGTGAGAATTGCCCGTTGCCCCAAGCGATGAGTCTGCCGTAAGGTTTGGCCGCCGATGCTCCTGCCGCTCCCACATTTCAGATTCGGGAACGTCGCGACGCATCCACAGCGTCAGCAGTGCCGGCAGAATGCCGATGAAGAAAACAGTCCGCCATCCGAAAAAGCGCGACACCGGCCCGGCGACAAGGGCCGCAGCCGCAAAGCCAAAGGCCCAAGAACTTTGCACGATCGCGATCGCCTTGGCCCGCAACTCGGTCGGCCACGTCTCGGCCACAAGCGTCGCCCCGGTATTCCATTCGCCGCCCATGCCGAGTCCGAGCACGAATCGCGCCAGCGCCAGCGCTGCAATGCTTGTCGCCAGTCCCGATGCAAACGAACAAACCGAATAGGTCAGAATGCTTGCCATCAGCGCCGGCTTGCGCCCGAGGCGATCGGCAAGAAATCCAAAGAGCACGCCCCCGATTCCGGAGGCGAGCAGGGTCAGCGTACTCAACAGGCCTGCCGTTGCTTTACTCATGCCGAGATTGCGCATCAGCAGCGCCAGCACGAGCGCATAGAGCATGGCATCGAATGCGTCGAGCGCCCAACCCAGGGCAGCCGCCAGCAACGTGCGTCGCTGTCCCGGTGTAGCCAGACGGATCAACTCGATAGGCCCAATCTTCATGCAGGGCGCGATTCTACGTGCAAGAAGAAATTTGTCAATTCATGCGTTCTTCGACTCTCTACCAAGCTTGGACAGTCCGCATGGCTATTTCCCCGTCTCGCTGAGCGAAAGCTCCGTCGCAAGTTTTTATGGCGCGGCCGCCGGCGGCGGCTCCGGAATGAACGCCCAAGGTACGATTTTTAATTACCCCGGCTGGCATACTTTATGTGCTCCACCGCTTCGCTGAGAGTCCTGATGGCGGTTTGCCGAACCAATTGAACAAGATGAGTTCCGCGGAATGGAAGGTAATGCTCGCGGCTCAGAAAGATTTAATGCAGGTCGTCGACTCCGACGCCGAGATCGTGAAGATTGCTCAATCTCTTCCCGCAGCGGTCGGCTTCGTCGATGTCCGGTTTGTCGATGGCTCGATCAATGTCGTTTGCGTTGACGGCAAACTGCCCATGGAATCAGGCTATTTGCCGCATTGGCTCGGTGACAGGCGGATCCTCTAGTCGAGCCAGCACAAGCCTGCAACGCCCGGCAAGTACACAGACACGAAAGACGCTTTTCTCCCCTGACTCTGTGGTTCGAGCTAACTCTGCCGTAGCAAATGAAAATACCTTCGCGCCTTCCTCACATCTTTTGCAATCTGCTCGCGCAGCGCCTCGACTGACGGGAACTTGATTTCATCGCGCAGTCGATCGAGAAAACAAATCTCGACTTCGCTCTCCGGCGCGATCTCAATCGGATGGAAATTCAGCAGGTGCGTCTCAACGGCAAACGAATCCGCGCCAAACGTGGGACGATTGCCCACATTCGTCACCGATTCGAATCGTTCGCTTCCCACTCGCGCGCAGGTAATATAGACGCCGTCCTTCGGCACGAGTTCCTCGTAACGCGCCAGATTGATGGTGGGCACGGTGTACTTCGATCCCCGCCCGCGCCCGCGTCCCGGTGCACCCAAAATGCAGAATGGCCGCGCCAGCAGATGCCGTGCCCGGCTCACTCGACCCTGGCCAATCAGTTTTCGAATATGGCTGCTCGAAACCGGTTCCCCGCGCAGCTTTCGCTCGGGGTAAACCTTCACTTCAAAACCCAGTTCGTGACCCAGTTGGGCCAGCGTTTCGACATCCCCCGAAGCTCTATGCCCAAACCGGAAGTTGTATCCTTCGTGCACTTCGCGCGTGTAAAGCTTTTTCTTGAGAATCCGTTCGGCAAATTGCCGCGGCGTCATCAAAGAAAGATCGCGCGCAAAGGGCAGCATCAGGACGGCGTCAATTCCCGTGGCTTCGAGCAGGCGCAGTTTTTCCGGAGTTGGGGTCAACAGCTTCAAGCCTGAATCCGGCCGCAGAATACGCGCTGGATGCGGCTCAAACGTTACCGCAATCGCTTGGGCACCACTGTTGCGAGCTCGCCGCACAATCTCGCCCAGCACATGAGCGTGCGCGCGATGCACTCCGTCAAAATTGCCCACGCTGACCAGCGAAGGCCCGAAATCGCCGGGAATGTCGTCGAGTTTGTGGAAGACTTGCATAAACGCAAGGGACTAGGGCAGAGGGCTTAGGGACTAGCAACCGAAAAAACATCGACGATGGTTCTATAACGGACTAACTAGCCCCTGACCGCCAATCCGTAATGCCTAAATTTCAAACTCCAGCTTCAACCCGTCGTGCGCCAGCCGCACGTGTGGCGGCAATGTGGCGTTGGTTGCTTCATGCGGCAGGTCGTGACAAATGTGCGTAAAAAAGGCCCGCTTGGCTTTGACACGGTCCACAATGCGCAGCGAATTCTCTACCGTCGAGTGCGTGGGATGCGGCTTGTGCCGCAAGGCATCAAGAAACAAAATGTCGAGGCTCTCCAACTGGTGAAACGATGCCTCAGGAATTTCGCTGTGGTCTGTCAAATACGCTGCGTTGCCAAAGCGATACCCGTAAATCTCCGCTTCGCCATGAATCAGGCGCACTGGCTCGAACTCCGTGCCAAAAAGCCCAACTGGCCCGTCGATCGGACGCAGCTCCAGGTGTGGCAATCCGCCATACTTGTAATCAGCATCGAAAATGTAACTGAACATGCGCCGCAAAAATGCCGCGGCGTCCGGCCGCGCATAAAGCGGCAACCGCTTCGGCTTGTGCGCATAACTCAGCGGTCGCAGATCGTCGATGCCCAGAATGTGGTCAGCGTGAGTGTGCGTATACAAAACTGCATCCACACGGGCGATCCGCTCCCGAATAGCCTGAATGTAAAAATCGGGAGTCGTATCAATCAGCACCACCTTCCCTCCGTACTCGATCATGATCGAAGGCCGGGTTCTGCGATCGTGGGGATCGGCCGACCGGCAAACCGAGCAGCTGCAGCCCAGCGTGGGCACCCCCATTGAGGTGCCGCTGCCAAGAACCGTGAGCGTGGCCCTCATGGGCGCACCTTTATTGACAGATTGAAGGAAATGCTCATCTTCCGCCAGTTCCCGTGACAGCCCCCGGCTGTGGCGGATGAGCCAGAGTGTTAGTCACCTCCACGTAGGCCATCCGCGCCTCGTAAAGGCTGTTCTGCAGAAAGTTTTCTTCCGTTGAAGTCAGGTTGCCTTTTGTTTTCTCCGCCAGCAATGACATCGTATCGATCGTCTGCCGGGCGCCGATAATATCGATGCGCGGTTGTTCGCCCTGCTGGTGCATCAGCCCCAGCTGCAGCATCGCCGTCATATAAAGTGAGGCAAGAAAGCGCTCGAACGTCATCTCAAACTCTTTGACATCGTGGCCGCTCAGTCCCACTTGTGCGTCGAGTTCTTTCGACGAAACTCGATAAGCCTCAGCTTGAGCCCGCTGTTCAGCCGCAGTCGGAGGAGACGGCACCTCGTGCCCATCCCCGGCTGTGGGAAACGGTGATTTATCGGCGGCAATTTTCTCGGGAATCGTACTTTCCCTGGCTGCAGCGGAAGCGGGGCCTTTCTTTTGTTCTTCGTCGCAAACGTCGCTGCGCAACTCGCCATCTTCCGTGAATAGCCGGCGATCGGTCACGGTGAACCCTGAATTCTGTTTCTTCTCAGCCATACATTCTTCCTCTTCAGTCTGGTGCACCGCATTCCGTACAACCAACAAGCGGATGCACTATGCAGTTCTTAGGGCGCTTCGCATCCTTTGCGCTCTTTGCGGTTAAGAGCTTTCTCTGCTTGCGAAGTCATGAAGAAGTCATTTCACTCACACGCGATGCAAAACAACTTCGTCGGCCTGCCTCATCGCCCCAATATCAAGCGGCAGTTGAACGACGCTTGCCTTCGCCCCGCCAATGGTCACCTCGCGCCCCGCAGCGCCGGCTTCACAGCGAATGTAACCAAGCGCCACTATGCGCTCGCCGACCGCCGTATTCACGCGCGCAACGCTCGTGATTTCGCCAACATCTTTTCCTTGCGCAGAAATCTTGGCTCCCCCCGCGATTTTCACGTCCGCCGGGGCGAGGAAACCTGCAAATTTCCGGTGGACGTTCCCCCGCGATCGAATACGTTCGACAATTTCCTGCCCGATATAGCAGCCTTTATTGAAGTTCAGCGCCCGCGTCTGCTCGGTTTCCTGCGGCAGGTCCCGCTCACGAATGTCGACCCCGTAAAGCGGAACGCCGTTGGCAATACGCTGCAACTCGAGCGCCTCGCTGCCGACGGGTATAGCTCCCGCTTTTGTAAGAGCTTGCCACGTCTGTTCGATATCCTTCTGCGCAAGCCAGATTTCGTAAGTCTCAGTTGGGGCGTCTTCGCCGCGGACAACCATGCACTGGACAGAGCCGCAGTCGCCGCTGCATTTCGGGGCGCCCATTTCCAAGGGCTGCAGCTTGGAGATTTCAATTCCTGCCCCACGCAAAATCCCCTGTGACTTCGGCCCGGCCAATCCCAACGTAGTTTGCGCCTCGCCGGTGTCGGCCAATTCCACATCGTCCATGATGATGTAGTGGTCGAATGTCGCCATGATTTTCTCGACCTGATTGCGGTCCGTCTCGACAATCAAATTCTCGCCCGTGTTGAATACCTGCATGTCGCCGAGGATGCGCCCTTGGGGGTTCAGCAGAAACGCGTAGGCCCCGCGCCCCGCAGCCAAATCACGGATGTTATTGGTCACCATGCCATTCAGCCAGCGCACGCGATCAGCGCCGCTGACCAAGATTCTCGCGCGATAGCCCGGATCGTAGACTCCGCAGATATTTGACAACGCCGCGAACTCTCCCTGCGGGTCGGCAAAACGAGCCACGGTGGGCGCACCGCGATATTCTGTCGCAGCGAGCGCTCGTCCCTGTTTTTGCGCCTCCGCGCAAAGTGCCTCGAAAAAGAAAGCCGATCCCATGTCAGTACTGATTATAGCGAACCGATTCCGGATTCATTGGCCGCTGCGGGCTCCAGTTTCCGGGTGAATCGCTCGACGGGGCGACCTCCACGCGAGGACACCGCGGCAAACCTGCGCCCGGACCTCCCATTGTGTTAGCTTTCTCCCGTGGCGCACCCAGCATCCTCAAGCAAGCGCATCGCCGTGATCGCCGGAGACGGCATCGGCCAGGAAGTCATTCCCCAAGCTCTCAACGTGATTCGCGTCTCCGGAGCCAAGCTTGAATTCACGGAATTCGATTGGGGCGCCGACCGTTTTCTCCGCGACCGCACCACTGTTCCTCCGGATGGTTTCGCCATGCTCGGTCGCGACTTCGATGCCGTTCTCGCCGGTGCCTTCGGCGATCCCCGCGCGAAAACCAATATTCATGCCAAAGAGATCTTGCTGGGCATGAGATGCAAGATGGATCTCTACGCCAACGTGCGACCCGTACGCCTGCTCGATGCCACGCTGTGTCCGCTGAAAGGCGTTGAACCGAAGGATGTGGATTTCGTCGTGATCCGTGAAAACACTGAAGGCGTTTACACCGATGCGGGCGGGGTGTTCAAGCAGGGGACTCCCGACGAGATCGCCACGCAAGAAGACATCAACACGCGCAAGGGCGTTGAGCGCATCATTCGCTATGCTTTCGATTACTGCGAGCGCCACTGCAAACTTGATGGCGCGCCGCGCCAGCGCGTGCTCATGTGCGACAAGTCGAACGCGATGACCCACGCCGGGGGTTTGTGGCAGCGTGTGTTCAAAGAAATCAGCGGCGAACATCCGCAGATCGAAACGCGGCACATGTACGTCGATGCATTGTGCATGCAGATGGTGCGCGACCCGCGCCAGTTCGACGTGATCGTGACCAACAACATGTTCGGCGACATCATTACCGATCTCGCGGCTGCGCTCCAGGGTGGTCTCGGCATGGCAGCGAGCGGGAACATTCATCCGGGCAAGACCTCGATGTTCGAACCGGTGCACGGCTCCGCTCCGCCCATTGCTGGCAAAAATGTTGCGAACCCCTTTGGGGCAATTCTGACGTCGGCGATGATGCTCGCGCACTTGGGATTTAAGCCCGAAGCCGAAAAAATCGAAGCCGCCGTGCTCGAAGCCGTAAAGCAGAGGAAAACTACACAAGATATCGGAGGAAAGCTGGGCACGCGCGAAGCGGGCGAATACATAGCGAGCCTTACCTGCAGAACCTGACATCAAACGTTGTCATCCTGGGCAAGCCGATTCGCGCAACCCGTCGGCTCGGGTAGTCGAAGGATCGCTAACTAGGCAAGGGCTTCGCCCTTGATATCCCTTCGGGATATGAAGCCAGAGGTCAGAAGCCAGAAGCCAGGATGGCTCGCGCATAGGCATTGAGTAGCTTGCTGGTTTCTTCCAACGTGCTCGTCAGCGACTCGCTCTGGCCGTAGCCCAGGTCTTGCGACAGAATCAGATAGTACCGGCACTCTTCGACGGAACCCTCAGCCATATTCAGGAATCGGGCTTTCTCAGCCGGACTACGCTTGCCGAAGCCCTCGGCAATATTGGCAGGAATGGAAATCGCCGCACGACGCAGTTGGTGCGCCAACCCATACTTCTCCCGTTCGGGAAAGGATTCGCTGTAACCGTAGACCGCCAGCACAAACTCATGGGCCTTCTGCCAGACTCTGAGGTCACGAAAACTGGGCGCTGGAGAGCGCTCCGAGGACATACCAAGAGGCGTCCACGGCGTTAATCTTCAGGTGTCTCACCACACTGGAGGTTGGCCATGAACGCCTTTTTCGAACATCATCAGCATAACATCCGGTTTCGCTACTGCTGCTTTGACCGTCTTCTCTTGAATGGCTGTATTCAGTCCTTGCTGGACGGGCGCTCACGCGCAGGGCTTTTTCGGGGTGTATCGCAAAACCTATCCTGTGAGCCGGAACGTTCTGCGGGAGGTGGCCAACCAGTATCACAACTGGGCCGAGCACAGTGCTCAGAAGTGGGGCGTGGAAATCGTAGAGGATTCCAAGGGTCGGCGCGACGAGTTCGTCGAGCCGTACTTTGAAAAGGCACGAACCGACCAAGTAGTGCTGATCATCAAGGCGCGCGAACCCGCCGGTATTATGCCGGCCATTGGTGCGGGGCAGAAGTGGCATCTGGAAACCAAGTATCGCTGGGGGAAGCAATATAACTTTTATATCCAGGATGCCGAATGGGGGCCAATGTTCGTTCGCGTGTGTCCATATTTCCCGTTCTCCACCAGAATCTGCCTCAATCAGCACAACTGGCTGGCCCGGAAGATGAACAAGCCGGGATACGCTTTACCCAAAGTGGCAACGCCTTTCGCCACTGTAGTGATCCTGCGGCTCTCCAGGAGATGGCAGATTCCTTAACCGCGAAGGACCTCCAACGCTGTGGTCACAAATGGATCAAACACCTGATTCCTTTCTTTACCGGCGCAGAACGACGTGAGCACCGTTGCTGGCATCAATTGTTTTTCGCTCAAGCCGAATACTGCGATAACCTGATCTTCCGCCGCCGCGCAGCGCTCGATCAACTGAGCGATCGACTCCTGGATGCCAATCGCAATCTCGGCCGACCCGACAAGCTTACGGTGATCTTTGGCCGGCGAATCACGAAACGATACTCGGGCAAGCTACAAACCGAGATCGAAGATTTGCATCTGGGGAACCCCGTCATGAGGAGCTATTACAAAAATGGCTTCGCCAAACACTACGTACGCGATCACGACGTACTGCGATTCGAAACTGCCAGCAATGATGTGAAAGGAGACTACGGCATCAATAAGGCAGTAGAAAACCTTGTCCCTCTGCGAGAAAAGCTGCAGGGTATCACCGAGCGCTATCAAAATGTGCAACAGGACATTTTGGAGACTTTTCTCGATCGTGGAGAGCTCAGAAAACTCGCGGAGCCCACACTACGACCGAATGGTAAGCGCATTCCCGGGCTCAAACTGGACCATCCCCGACAACTGGCGGTGATGAGTTCTCTGGCCCGGTTCTCCCATGTCGCCGCAGGCGATACCTTCACCACCGTGGAACTTCAAGCGGCTGCGGCCGAGGTACTTGGCCTATCGATCGAGAAATTCCCTCTGGGCGGACTACGTTACGAATTGTGGAAGCTCCGCGCCAAAGGCCTCATTGAAAAACTGCCACACTCTCGACGTTATCGGCTCCTTCCCGACGGATATCGCATCTGTCTGCTGTTTCTCAAACTCTTCCACAAGATCTACGCACCGCTCACCGCTGGTCTTCTGCATCCCTCTCCCGAAGACCGAACCATAACCCCCGATCGCCTGCAGCAACTCGATAAGCTCTACCAGTCTGTCGTTGCCGCTTTGGACGAATTGGTGAACGCCGGCGGTCTGAAGGTTGCCGCTTGATTAGATCTAACGAGAACAGAATCCTCGTTGGGGCCCCGTTAACGGACTAGCCCTTTACACTTTCACACTTGCAGACGAGCCCCGAGGTTCTGAGAGGTTCTGCCCTTGCATTGCATGGAGAATTCGTTTCAAACCATGGGGCGCTGCAAGGGATGCTTCAACTGCGCCCGGACGTTCGCTTTGCAACCAACTCGCTCGCTCCGGAAACAAATCCCTTTAGGAACTCTTCGTTCCCACCATCAGCGTCAGTTCCCGCCACTTCCATTGGCAGTCCACATCCCCGAACCCGATTTCGCGCAGCCAAGCTAACTGTGTTTCCACATCCAGCAACTTATTCGATCGACCTTCCGTCTCAACCGTGTAACCGATGCTGTGCAGGAACTCCTCATGCATACGCGGCGTCGGCGACGCCACATGGTCGAGATTGCAGAAAACGCCGCCGGGATTCAGCAAAGCATAAACTTCTGCGTACAATGCGCGCTTCCGTTCGTGCAGCAGATGATGGATCGCAAAGCTGGAAACGACCGCATCAAACTTACCGACTGGCGGCAAAGGCTGGTCAAGATTGTGCTGGACCAGAGTCACCGAAGAATCCGCCGAACACCGCGCGCGCTGCCGCTAGCATCGTCGGCGAAAAATCAACCGTCACAGCTTCCACGTGCAAAGCCGGATGGCCCTCGCTCAAAAAACCCTTTACCAGCGCCAGCAATCGCCCATCGCCGGTGCCAAGATCGAGCACTTGCTGCGCGCAGCGCGGAATGAATTCAAGCAGCGTCGCTTCTCCCTCAGTCCGGTGAGGAATGGAATTTGCGCGACCCAAATAATTGTGAGCGTGTTCGGGACGCTCCCAGAGGTTTGCGGCCGCGTTCGCATTCATACCTTCTGACCCCTTGGAAATAGCTTGCTCTTGATGGGAGTATAAGGAAACACGATAGACTCGTTGCTAATGAATCCAGTTAAGCTGCTACCCCGGCGATTTGTAAAGCGAATTTTCTTGGCTGGGTTGTGCCTGCAGTTGGTCTGTGCATTTTGGGTGCAGGGGCAAAGCGAGCCGGCGCAAGCTCCGCCGGCTCCCCCCGCGCCCGCGCAGGAGAAGCCTGAAGTCAAGATCACGCCGCAGGAAGCCAAAGACCTCTTCCACTCCGTCGATGAGATTCTTCTGTTTGATAGCAAACACTCCGGCCTGCCCATCACGAAAGAAGTGAAAAAGCGCCTGACCAGCCGCGACGAGGTGGTCGCGTTCCTTACCAAGCACATGAAAGACGAGGATGTCAAACGGCTGCAGCGCTCGGAACTGGTGCTGAAGAAATTCGGCCTGCTCCCGCGCGATTTCGATCTCGAAAAACTTCTGGTCTCGCTGCTGCGAGAGCAAGTTGCGGGCTATTACGATCCCAAGACCAAAACCGTAAATTTGCTCGACTGGGTTCCAGCCGATCAGCAAGAGCCAGTCATGGCCCATGAGCTCACGCACGCTCTGCAGGACCAGGCAATCAACCTCAACCGCTGGATGAAAAAAGGCGACAAAGACCTTGGCGAGATCAGAAAAGATCCAACGCCGGAAGACATTGAGAACGACGAAATCGATGACTCGCGCGAGGCCGTGGTCGAAGGCCAGGCCGAAGCCATGATGCTCGAGTACGAACTCGCGCCGCTGGGTAAATCGATCGTCGACTCGCCCGAACTGGTTGAAACCATGGAAGCGCAAATGTCTGACGGCACCGACGATTCCACCGTTTTCAAAGACGCTCCCATTTTTCTGCGGGAATCGCTCACCTTCCCTTACAGCTATGGTTTAAGTTTTATCGTAAGCCTCATGGAAAAAGGTGGAAAACAAAAGGCCTTCGCCGACGTTCTGGCGAATCCTCCCTACAGCACACGGCAGATCATGCAGCCGGAAACCTATCTGTCCGGAGAAAAAATCGAGCCCATGCCGGTGGCCAACTTCAAGCACGACTTCAAGGACTACTTGAAGTTCGATATTGGCGCCATGGGGGAATTCGACGTCGCTGTGTTGATTGAGCAGTACGCAGGAAAGAAAGTTTCTGATCGGCTTTATCCGGAGTGGCGAGGCGGCTACTACTTCGCAGCCAGACCAAAAAAAGACGCCGCTGCGCCGCTCGGCCTGTTCTATGCCTCGCGCTGGTCGAGCGAAGAGAAAGCGTCGGAGTTTGCCGAAATTTACGCTCTCTCCTTGGCGCAAAGGTATAAGAAACCGGTGGAGGTAGGCTCAGGCACCCTGCCGCCATCCGAGCCGCATGGCGCTTCATCGAAACTGGCAATTCTACCCGGTCGCCACGAATGGAACACCGAAGAAGGCGCGGTCGTGATTGAGGAAAAGGGCAACACCGTGTTGGTGAGCGAGAGCCTGGACGCGGCCACCACCCAACTCCTCGAGCGAGAAGTGTTCGGGAACTGACGGCCTCCGCGTTCTGTATAATCACGAGTTTGACGGTGCAGAATTTCGGAGGGCTGGTTGCCACAGGCGGAAATCGGAATCATCGGCGGCAGCGGGCTTTATTCCATGCCGGGCCTCGCCACGGTAAGGGAAGTACGGCTGAAAACACCGTTCGGTGCGCCTTCTGCTGCCTATGTCTGCGGCACGCTCGAAGGCCGCAAAGTGGCGTTTCTTGCCCGGCACGGCGGGGGCCATCGCATTCTTCCCAGCGAACTGAATTTTCGGGCGAATATTCACGGCTTCAAGCAGCTCGGAGCCGAACGAATCGTTTCGGTTTCCGCAGTCGGCTCGCTGAAAGCGGAACACAAACCCCTCGACTTCGTGATTCCCGACCAATTCTTCGATCGCACGCGGCATCGCAGCGACACTTTTTTCGGTGGCGGAGTCGTAGCCCACATCGCTTTTGCCGATCCCGTCTGTTGGGAACTTGCGGCGACTCTCGCAGCAGCCTGCAAGAAAGTCGGCGTCACCGGCAAGCGCGGGGGAATTTATCTCTGCATGGAAGGTCCGCAGTTTTCCACCAAGGCCGAATCCAACCTCTATCGCAACTTTGGCATGGATGTGATCGGCATGACGAACCTGCAGGAGGCGAAGCTGGCTCGGGAAGCTGAAATCTGTTACGTCACGGTTGCCATGGTGACCGATTACGATTGCTGGCATCCGCATCACGATTCGGTGACGGTCGATCAAATCCTCGCCGTCTTGGGGAAAAATGCCGGGAACGCCGCCAAGGTCGTGCGTGAAGCTGTGGCGCAGATGCCCCGTGAGCGCTCCTGCAAATGCGGCTCCGCGCTGGCCCATGCCATCCTGACTGACCCGAAAAAGATTCCGGCCGCCGCAAAGAAGAAGTTAAAGTTGATCATCGGAAAATACCTTAAAAGCGCTTGACAGAAGGGAAGAACGAAACCTGCATGAGCGTCGTCGTTGTCGGTTCGGTTGCGTTCGATGACATTAGCTCGCCCTCCGGAAGCAGGAAGGGCATATTGGGCGGCGCTGCCACGTATTTCTCTCTGGCGGCCAGCTACTTTACGCAGGTGCGCGTGGTCGCGGTTGTGGGCGACGACTTCACTGCCGATCACGAAAACGTGTTCAAGAAACGCGGCGTGGATACGCGCGGTATCGAGCGCGCTGCGGGCAAGACATTTCGCTGGGGTGGGTCGTATTCGGACAATCTTAACGAGGCGAAGACAAACTTCACTGACCTGAATGTCTTCGAGAAATTTCATCCTTGCATTCCTAAAGAGTACGAAGACAGCGAGTTTCTTTTTCTCGCCAACATTCAGCCGACTCTGCAGGCGAAGGTTCGACGTGCGATGAATGGAGTTCGCCTGACCGGCTGCGACACCATGAATTACTGGATTACTAGCACGCCGCAGGAATTGGCCGAGACTTTGAAGTTGGTGAGCGTGCTTCTGATTAACGACACTGAGACTAAGATGCTGGCCCAGGAAAGCAATCTGCCGCGCGCCGCGCAAAAGGTCTTGGCCATGGGCCCGCAAGCGCTCGTCATCAAGCATGGCGAATACGGCGCAACTATTTTCTTCCGTGAAGGCGCATTCGGTGTTGGGCGCCATCCGTTCCGCGCGCCTACGTTGCCGCTCGATGAAGTAAAAGATCCAACGGGTGCCGGCGATTCCTTCGCCGGCGGGTTCATGGGTTACGTTGCATCTCAACCGGAATTGAACCGCGAGGTGCTCAAGCGCGCGCTGTTCTACGGCGGAGTCATGGGATCCTTTGCCGTCGAAAATTTCGGCACCGAGCGGCTGCAATCGTTGACCCGGGAGGAAATCGACGCGCGCTTTCAGATTTTCTGCGAACTCACCCACCTCGAATGAAGCCGCATCCGGAGATTGAAGCGGTAAGACTGGTGTGGCTGGCTTTGTTCGTCTCCGTCTTTTCGTTTCTCTTCTACCAGCGCCAGGGAGACCTTCTGCTTTACGGCGACGCGGTCGCGCATATCAACATCGCGCGCCGCGTTTTCGATTCTCAAACCCCGGGCTTGCTGCAGTTGGGAACGGTGTGGCTTCCGCTTCCGCACCTGTTGAT
>JASHRB010000226.1 GCA_030037575.1 Candidatus Sulfotelmatobacter sp.
GGGGGACATAGAAAAATTAAAGTTGATGTTCGCATCGTGGCCGCCACTAATCAGGATCTTGATGCGGCCGTAACTGCCGGACGTTTTCGCCAGGATTTGTTCCACCGCCTCGGTCAGTTTCAGCTTCGCGTTCCGCCCTTGCGTGAACGACCAGAAGACATCGTGGCGTTGGCCGAACACTTCCTGGCGCTGAAAAATCAAGACAGTTCTTTCTCGCCCGACGCTATCTCGACATTGCTGTCGCATCCGTGGCCGGGAAATGTTCGGGAGTTACGGAATCTGATTGCTCGAGTCGCGGTTGAGTCTCGCGAACCGGAAATTCGCAAAGCACAGATTACCGGGGCAATCTCCGGCAACCCGATCGCTCAAAGGCAGGCTGCTTCCATGCCCGTGGGCAATCTCGACAGCATGGAAGAACAAATGATCATTCGCGCGCTCGAGCGCAGCGGCGGCCATCGCAGCCACGCAGCGGAGCAACTCGGCATCTCGCGCCGCACCCTTAGCCGAAAGCTGAAGGAATACAACATCAACATCAATCCGGGCGAGGGCGCGAACTCGCTCGGATACATTAGCCTCGAGCACCAGAAATTTTTCCGCGCCCGCGTGCAGCTGGCCGTCACATTGAAGAATCAGCACGGAGACGAGGCCGCGGTGCAGGGGGTGAACCTCAGCACCGGCGGCATGGGACTCGATGACTTGAAAGAACCCATGCGGTTCACCGGCCTGCTCGATGTAAGTTTTTCGTTGCCCGACAGCGACGCGATTTTCCATGCCAAAGGGCGCATCGTTTGGTTTGGGGGCGAAGGCCGCGTCGGGCTGCGCTTTTCCGTGATTGATCCCGCACTTTTCGAACAGCTCCAACATTGGACCAACAAGAAAATGAAGGACGAAGGCTGGGAACTGCCGCCCGCATAAAATCGGATCCGCGCCCCCGGGACTTCGTATGCCAAAGCTGCGCATCCTCTCAAAACCGCTCCGTTAGCAATTCTCCGGAACCGTTCATTTCCGACTGAAGACGAGTAGAATGAACCTCGTCTTGGAGGTCCCATCATGCTTCGGAAATTCTCCTTCTTAATGTTCATTTCCAGTGTCTGTTGGGCGCAATCCTCAACTTCCTCTGCACTCGATTTAGTGAAGCAAGGCCAAAAGCTGAACAGCGAAGGCAAGCAGGACGCGGCATTGAGGCTGTATAGGCGGGCGCTCGCGATGTCGCCGAATTTGGTTGAAGCCCACCTCGCATCCGGCATAGCGCTTGATTTAGAAGGAAACTACGCCGGAGCTCGCGCGGAATTCAGCCAGGCCATCGAACTTGCTCCGCCCGATGCCCAGCAACCGGCGCTGCGGTCGATGGCGTTTTCTTACGCGTTCGAAAAGAATGCGCCCGAGGCGGCAAAATGCGAGCAGCAGGTTTTTGAGGCGCGCATGTCTGCTCGCGATTTTGTTGGCGCAGCCGAGATCGCCGACGAACTCGCTCGAATTTATCTGGAGTCGGGAGACACGACGAACGCGCACAAGTGGTATCAAACAGGATACGAGACAGCGCAGAAGAAATCCGATCTTGACCAGGCGGAGAGGAATCTTTGGGCCTTTCGCTGGGAGAATGCCCAGGCGCGCATCGATGTTCGTGAAGGCAAAACTTCCGAAGCCGAACGGCATGTTGCGGCCGCCAAGTCAGCGCTCGACCAGGCGAACAATCCAGATCAGCTTCGTTTTTATCCTTACCTGACCGGATACGTTGCTTTCTATAGCGGAGATTACAAAACCGCCATCGCTGATCTGCAAAAAGCCGATCAACGGGATCCGTTCATTCTTGTTCTATTAGCGCAGGCGTACGAAAGATCGGGTGATCAGGAGCAGGCCCAGGACTACTACCGTAAAGTTCTCAACTCAAACGCACACAATCCCACGAACGCATTCGCTCGGCCGATGGCAAAGGAAAAACTGGCCAAAGGCGGGTAGCCGCTAATCGATCGGCCAGCGTAAGACTCGCAAGTCGCAGCCTCTTTTTGCGCGTGATGAAGCCTCCGACTTCGCGATCCTAGGCCTTTTACTCGAACCAATCGTGCCAGTTCAGCCTTCGGTGCTGATATCATCTGGAGTATGTCAGACCTCGACCGGCATCATTCTTTCCAAACTGACGACGCTCGCTTGTGGCCGATTCATGGCAAAGTCATGGACGGCGAGCGGCTGAGCGCGGAAGATGCCTTGGCCCTGTACCGCACCGGCGACCTCCTCGCCGTCGGCTGGATGGCTAATCACGTCCGCGAGCGCATGCACGGCGATAAGACTTACTTTAATGTCAATCGCCATATCAACCCGACAAACGTATGCGTGGCAGCTTGCCGGTTGTGCGCCTTCGGCCGCAAGAAAGACGCGCCCGGTGCTTACACCATGGCGCTCGAACAAGCCTTCGAAACCGCCGCTTCCGGATACACCGAAGCGGTCACGGAATTTCACATTGTGGGCGGGCTGCATCCCGATCTGCCGTTTCAATATTTTCTCGAGCTCTGTGCGGGATTGAAGGAGCGTTTTCCGCAAGTGCATGTCAAGGCTTTCACCATGGTCGAGGTGGCTTATTTGTCGAAGCGTGCCAAGCTGTCGATTCGTGAAACCCTGCAACAACTGAAAGCTTCCGGCGTGGATTCACTCCCTGGCGGCGGAGCCGAGATTTTTGCCGATCGCGTGCGTCACATCATCTGCGATCACAAGATCGACGGCGATCAGTGGCTCGACACCGCCCGCCTCGCTCACCAGATCGGATTGAAGTCGAATGCGACGATGCTCTATGGCCACGTCGAAAACGATGAAGATCGCGTCGATCACCTGCTCAAGCTGCGCGGGCTGCAAGACGAAACCGGCGGCTTCCAGACCTTCATCCCGCTGGCGTTTCATCCCGATAACACGCCTCTGCAGCATCTGCCGAAAACCACGGGGATGCTCGACATCAAGCAGATCGCGGTAAGCCGCCTGGTGCTCGACAACTTCCCGCACATCAAATCGTATTGGCAGATGATGACCGCAAAAATTGCACAAATTTCGTTGCGGTTCGGCGCCGATGACATGGATGGAACCGTGATCGAGGAAAAAATCTACCACGACGCCGGCGCCACCACGCCGCAGGGGATGAGGCGCCAGGAACTGGAGAGATTGATCCGCGCCGCCGGGCGCGAGCCGATCGAGCGAGACACGCTGTATCGACCGGTGACGAGAACGGAAATGTCGCTTATGGTCTCGGTGTAATGACCGTGTGGGACCGCTGTTTCCGGCTGTCTGGTGGAGAATCTCGATGGGATCAGCTTACAGCTTCTCGAAAAACTCGCACGCCGAGCACGAAATATAAATCCCTCCGGGCAGACCGCGTTCGCGGTCTTTTACGCGTTTGACGATGCGCGTGTCTTTGCCGCATTTCGGGCAAGCCGTGCTCTTGCTCGTGTCCATGACTTTCTTTCGATCCGCTGTTTTTGCAATCTTCGCGCCTACTGCCATGGTCCATTTCTCCTAAAAACGTGTGCGCAGCAATCCTCTCATCGGTCCGAGAAAATTGTAAGGAAAGATTAGAGCAGAGCCCCACTCGGAAGGCCGCGCCAGCTGCGTCTGAGTGATTTTACCTTATTGAAGTTCTGGCTGTCGCTTCGAGCGTGCTGGTTGTGCTGGTTTGACCCTGCTCTCACGCCCTGCTACGGTGATATGTTTGCGCGAAGCGCTTGCGTAAACGGAGAATTCCCATGCCAGCCATCAAATTTCGCGGTGTCGATTTCATCCAGTTCGATTCGCTGCTCACGGAAGAAGAGCGGTTGGTGCGCGACACCACGCGGAAGTTCATTGAAGACAATCTCATTCCCATCATCGAAGAATGCAACCGCGCTGGCCGCTTTCCGCGCGAACTGGTCCAGCCGATGGCTGATCTCGGTTTCTTTGGTGCGTCGCTCAAGGGTTACGGATGCGCCGGCATGGGCAACGTCGAATACGGCCTGATGACACAGGAACTCGAGCGCGGCGACTCGGGGGTGCGCAGCTTCGTCAGCGTGCAATCGGGACTATGCATGTACCCAATCTACGCTTTCGGCAGCGAAGAGCAAAAACAGACCTGGTTGCCGCCGATGCAGAAAGGGGAGAAGCTGGGATGTTTCGGGCTGACCGAACCGGGATTCGGGTCCAATCCCGGTGGCATGCTCACGCGTGCGCGCAAGGTCGGAAACGAATACATTCTCGACGGCGAAAAAATGTGGATTACTTCGGGCTCGATCGCCGATGTCGCAGTCATTTGGGCCAAGCTGGAAAACGAAGACAACAAGATTCGCGGCTTTCTAGTCGAAACCGACCGCCCCGGCTTCAAGGCTGACGACGTTCATGGCAAGTGGTCGCTGCGCGCCTCGGTCACTTCGGGATTATCGCTGCAAGATGTTCACATCCCCGTGTCGAATTTGCTGCCGAAAAGCGACGGCTTAAAATCTCCCCTGATGTGCCTGAATCAGGCACGCTACGGCATCGCCTGGGGGGCGATTGGCGCAGCTATGTCGTGCTACGACACCGCGTTGCAATATTCGCTGCTGCGCAAGCAGTGGCGTGACCAACCCATCGCTTCGCACCAACTCGTTCAAGATAAGCTCACCTGGATGATCAGCGAAATCACCAAGGCGCAACTGCTCGTGCTGCAGGTTGGCCGGCTCAAAGACGCGGGCAAGGTTGAGCATCAGCATGTTTCCATGGCGAAGCGGAATAATGTCTGGATGGCGCTGGAATGCGCACGCCTTTCACGCGACATCCTCGGCGCGAACGGCGTCGCCGATGACTACCCCATTATGCGCCACATGATGAATCTCGAATCGGTGAAGACCTACGAAGGCACACACGACGTGCATTCGCTAATCATCGGCCAGAGCGTGACCGGGATTGACGCGTTCTGAAGCGAGCGAAGGAGGCTTCAGGTGGATCTACGCTGTCGGCTTGTCCTTTTGTGGCTGCACCGCCATAAATTCCGTCGCGAAGCGTTCCGCGTAGCTCTCCAGCAGCGACCGAACCCGCGTCTGATCCCTCCATTGCAGAACCATCCCAGCGTGATGAGGTTTTTTAATCCGCAGATAAACTTCCGGATCCTTGTACCCTGATGTATCCGGCTCCTCCTGCTTCGCTAAAGAAAGAATCACGCCTGCATCGGTTTCCCGCGTTGCAGGGAGTTTGTAAGTTCCATTGCCGCCTGCAATCTCGATGCGGGCCCACTCACGCCATAAGTTAATTCCTGTGGCCGCCTCGACCATTTCGTTGATATACGCTCCACCCACGCGTGCCGCACATTCAAGAAAGTAAAAATGCCCGTCAGCATGGGCCTGAATAAACTCTGCATGAGAGACGCCGCGCACCAATCCCAGAGTCGCGATCAGATCGCGGTGGATCTGCCGCAGCTTGGAATCTTCTTCGCCGCCGCGCGGCACCGTAAGCGTGGTAAACACGCCTCCGCCTT
>JASHRB010000227.1 GCA_030037575.1 Candidatus Sulfotelmatobacter sp.
TGCCAAGCAGCCAGTCCGATCAGACCTTTCTAAACTGTTGGCGTGTTAAAATTTCGTCAAGTCACTTCTTCACCCGGCCAGCTTGTGCAGTTCAGGTTCTGAGAGCACATTTTGATTGAACTGGCACCATCGATTCTTTCTGCTGATTTTGCTCGTCTCGGCGAGCAGGTACGCGCCGCAACCGAGGGCGGGGCGAGCATCATTCATGTCGATATCATGGACGGGCATTTTGTGCCCAATCTGACAGTGGGTCCGCCGGTTTTGAAATCGTTGCGCAAAGTGACGAAGCTGCCCCTCGATTGCCATATGATGATCGAAAATCCGGATGACTTCATTCCCGCATTTGCCGAATCCGGCGCTGATTGGATCTCGGTTCATCAGGAAGCATGCCGGCATTTGAACCGTACACTGCATCTGATAAAGAGCCACGATTGTCGGGCGGGCGTGGTCATCAATCCCGCGACGCCGGTCGAAACGCTCACCGAAGTGCTCGACATTGTCGATTATGTGCTGGTAATGTCGGTGAACCCAGGTTTTGGGGCGCAGAAGTTTATTCCCGGCGTGCTCCACAAAATGAAGCAGTTAGCTGAAATTCGCAACCGCCGCGGGTTAAACTATCGTATGGAAGTGGATGGCGGCGTGGCGCTCGAAACCGTAGGCGATGTGGTGCGGTCCGGAGCCGAAATTCTGGTGGCGGGCAACGCCGTGTTTGGCGAGGGCGATCCAAGAAAGAATGCGGAAGCTCTACTGAAGGCGGCGATGGAAGCCGCCATGATCAGAGTCTAGTTTTCATTTACTTTCCGTAGAAAGTGGAAACAAGCCGGGCGCTGTCCGGCCGGGCAGCCAAGAACGAACCCATTGTCCAGCCGGGCGGCTGTTCCCAGATAAAGAAGTCTTGAGGGCCTGATGACACGTCGAAGCTTGATCATAGCGATGCTCGCCATGCTGCTGATCTTCTCGGCCGCATGCACCAATAAGAAATCGGTGAATCCGTTGGCCAACATTGGCTCGAAGCAGCCTGACAAGGTCCTGTTCGACAAGGCCATGGACGCGATGAAGCACAACCGCTTCGACGTCGCCCGCATGACGCTGGAAACCCTGATTAACACTTATCCCGATTCCGAATATATTGCGCGCGCAAAATTGGCCGTGGGCGATTCGTGGTACGCGGAGGGTGGAACGGCATCGCTGGCGCAGGCGGAGCAGGAGTATCGCGATTTCGAAACCTTTTTCCCCAATATGCCGGAGGCGGCCGAGGCCCAGCTGAAGATTGCCAACATTCAGTTTGAACAGATGGAAAAGGCGGACCGCGATTATACCCATGCCAAGCGCGCGGAAGACGAGTATCGCAACCTGATCATGCAATACCCCGACAACGCCAAGCTGGTGAAAGAAGGCAAGCTGCGCCTGATGGAAGTGCAGGAAGTTCTGGCGCAGCGGGAATTTGAGATCGGGAAGTTCTATTACGACCGGCAGTCTTATGGGGCGTCGATTGCGCGGTTGAAGTCGCTGGTGGAAAAGTATCCACTCTACAGCGGAGCGGATGAGGCGCTGTATTTATTAGGGCAGGATTACGAAGGGCAGATTGCGCAGGTACGCGGCCGGCCGAACTGTACCGCCTTCAACGTACCCCGGGGTTGCGCGTTCGAAACCGCCAAGGCCGCCCTCATCGGTGTGCTGACCAAGGATGCCGCGGCCTCTTATTCGCAAATTATTGCGCGCTATCCGGTGATGAACCGGGAACCCGATGCCAAAAAGCGGCTTGCCGAGCTGCACCAGCCAATTCCACGGCCCACCAAGGCAGCCGTGGCGCAGAACAAAGCCGAAGAAGAGAGCCGGCGCGAAGTCTCGACCGTCGACCGCTTGATGAGCGTGGTCAAGCGAGGGCCCGATACTTCGCTGGCTGCGAAAGTTGGCGAGCCTACCCTGGTCGACCCCACTCCACTTTCGGCGAATCAACTGACGAGCGAAAGTATGCGGCAGGCGATGGGACTTCCCGCGAGCGGCGGAAAGAGTCTCACAGTTGAGTCGGCGAGTTCGGGAACTCCCGGGGCAAACCAGGCCCCACCCCGATCCGATCGGCCCGCACCGCCTGCGGCTGATCCTTTCGCGCAACCCGCGGCCGCGGCCGATCCCAACGAGCTCACCCCGAACCAGCCGGCCGCGAACGCCTCAGCCGCCTCAAGCACAGCAGATCCGAACGAGCTAAAACCGAATGCGCAGCAGCAGGCTGCGCAGGTCCAACCGGTTGTGCCGCCGCCCACGCAGATCAACGAAATTCAGCAAGGACAATCGGACCAATCGGCGTCAACGAGTTCAAGTTCCGGCTCCCAGTTTGCCAGCGACAAGGACATTTCCAGCAGCCGGAAGAAGAAAAAGAAGGGCATAAAGAAGATATTTGTATTTTAGTTCGGATTCGGGCTGCGCGAGTCTGCCACTCTCCGGCCTCCGCGCCTAGCCTGTCCGGTTTCGCTCCACTAGGTGCTGACCGCTAGTAACCCGTTACCTACCCTTGGATCATTGACTTACGTCCACTGACAGGTTACCTTCGCGATATCTGCCCGCATCAGAGGAGTTCCTTGGCTCGGAAGATACTGCTTGCTGACGACAGCGTAACCGCCCAGAACATGGGGCGCAAAATCCTCGCCGACGCCGGCTACGAGGTGATTGCCGTCAACAACGGCTCCGCTGCCCTGAAAAAAGTCGCGGAAATCAAGCCCGATCTGGTTGTGCTCGATGTCTACATGCCGGGCTACAGCGGGCTGGAAGTTTGCCAGCGTCTGAAAGAATCGCCGGAAACCGGCCGCATTCCAGTGTTGCTCACCGTGGGCAAGCTGGAACCGTTCAAACCCGAAGAAGCGCAGCGGGTGCGCGCCGAAGCATTCATCGTAAAACCTTTCGAAGCCAGCGAGTTGTTGAGCGCACTGTCGAAGCTGGAAGACAAGGTGGTGCCGCGCTCGGAAGGTTCCCGCCCCGGTCGTTTTGCGCGCACCATTGCTGCGGTTGAAGAAGGCGGCCGCACCGGCCGCGGCCACGACAACGGCTGGAAGAACCGCATCAGCTTCCCGCACAAGAAAACGGAAGAGGAAGAAAACGAAGAGAAGAAACTCGAAGAACAGCCTTCCACTTACAATCCGGTGAATCGCGACCTGCGAACGGTCGTCGAAACTCCCATCGGTAGCACCGAGGAGAAAAAACGGGAATCGTCCGGACGCGAGGTGGAAACAGTCGATGTGCAGGCACTAGCGCCCGCAGGAATGTCCGCTCCGGCGTTGCCGGCGGGGGTGACCCAGGAAGAAGTTGCGGCCATCACCGCCGCCGCCGCCCAGATTCAGCAGGCAAGTGCGACGGTCATGGAAGAAAAGCGTGCGCAAGAGGCGGCCAGTGAGTGTGCATCCGTCGCCGACCTCGATACGGTGGGATTTGAGCCACCGATACGGGAAATTGAGCTGAAACCCCGGCCGGCAACTTCTGAAGTCGACGTCGGGGTGGAAGAGATTCCCGCTGCCAAGAGCGCGCCCAAGGAAACGGAAGCGCGGGAGACCGAACCGCAGGATTTCCCTGTGACTATGGCGGCGACGGCCGAATCGGTTGCGGGTTCGAGCTCCGGCGCACCCCGATGGACTGCGGTGGCGGTTGCACTCGAAGGCGAAGAAGCCGCCATATCGCTCGAGCAGGAGATGCAGCGCGCATTTGCTGCCGTCGAAGCAGGCCCTGCAGTTTCCTCATCTCATCCGGAAAGTGCGGCGCCTGGGATGCCGGCGACTGCAGCGGTATTCGCTCCCGCAAGTCCCCTACCGGCTCCGGCCGGGCAGACCATCGTTCCGAATGTCGAACCGGTGCCGCAAACAGAGCCGGTCGCAAGCGCCCCTGAGTACACGGTGAGCACCGAAGAAAAGGCAGAGAAAAAAGATGGAGAACAGCCTCCGCAATCAGTTTCTCAATCCGAAGCGACGATGGCTACGCCTCTTGCGGCCGCTCCGCCCGCTGTGGTAGAAATTCCCTCTTCGCCAAAGGAAATCGAGTACGCGGGGCCGCCTGCGTTAGCCAGTGCTCCTCTCGAGCCGGTCGCGGAGGCATCTGGTTGGATGCAGTTGCGCGAGCCGGGAGCTCCCCCTCCCGCCGACGCGCAAGCGCAGCGACCCTCACAAGACGAATTTACGCCTCCAGCCCCAGGGGCCGGACCCGTGGCTGCACTTTCGAACGCTGCGGAATTTCAGTCCTCTCAGCCAGCCACACCTGTGGAGTTGACCCCTTCCGCCGGCGGTTTTGTCGGCGGCGAACAGTCCGCTGAAAGTTCAGCCGAGGTGAACCTTGAGCCCGTTTCTCAGCCTCAGTCAGAAAGCGAAACTGTGAAGACCACCGCTGCCGCCTGGGCGAACTGGCGCCAGATTCGTGACGGCAAAAGCGAAGGTGCGCAAACTGCAGAGGACAACAGTTCAGAATTTGCCGGAGCCAATGCTGCCGCTGTCGCGGCCGGCGCCGAGCGGATCATGCAGGGCAACGCGGAAGGGGAAGAACAGCCCTCCGACGTTGCCAGCATCGTCGACAGCGTGCTCGCCGATCTTCGCCCTAAGCTGATGAAAGAAATTTCCCGCAAAATGGCGGAAAAAAAGTAAGCTCGGCCGCACCTTTCCGGTTTCTTCCGCTCATGAGCCGGACATGACCCCTCAGGGCTATTGCAAGCCTCTTTGCCAACTGATTACCATCCCTCTATCCGCCCTGTTCGGGGTTGCGCCCATGAATGGCAAGACCGTCTCGCACTATCGCATCCTGGAAAAGTTGGGTGCGGGCGGTATGGGAGTAGTCTACAAGGCCGAAGACCTTCGTCTGGGGCGATTCGTCGCTCTGAAATTTCTTCCGGAAAACACTGCGGTTGAAGGCCACGCCCTAGAACGCTTCAAACGCGAGGCGCGCACCGCCTCGGCGCTCGACCACCCCAATATCTGCACCATTTATGAAATCGACGAAGATCAGGGCCACCCATTCATCGCCATGCAATTGCTCGAGGGGCAAACGCTGCGCCAGCGCATCGGCGACAAACCAGTTCCGCTAGCCCGGTTGCTGGATTGGGCCTTGCAGATTGCTGACGCACTGCAGGCAGCTCACGCCAGGGGCGTCATGCACCGCGACATCAAGCCGGCCAACATCTTCATCACCACGCGCGATCAAGCGAAGATCATGGATTTCGGCCTGGCCAAGCTGGCGCCGCCGGATGCGACTGGTTCAACCGACCCAACGCTGTCGATGAAGAGTCGGCTTACTCACACCGGCGCAGCCGTCGGCACAGTGGCCTACATGTCTCCCGAGCAGGCGCGTGGCGAGCCGCTGGACACCCGCACCGATATTTTTTCGTTCGGGGTTTTGCTCTACGAGATGGCGACCGGCAAGCAGGCGTTCTCTGGACCAACCTGGGCGGTGACGGTTCATGCGATTCTCGGGCAGGCTCCGGTTTCGCTGAATGAATCTGTGCCCGGCCTCCCGCACCGTCTGCAGGAAATCATCGACAAGGCATTGGTGAAGAACCGCGATCAGCGTTATCAGTCCGCAGCCGAAATCCACACAGACTTGCTGAAGCTGAAGCGCGATGTGGAGGCGGGAAAGAAAATAAAAACGGTGAGAGTTGCGGCGATGTGGTCGCCCAGAAGGAAGCTTCAAGTGGCGGCAGCGGTTGCGCTGGTATTGATCGTTGCTGGAGCTGCGCTATTCCGAACGCGGCTGCAACGCTGGTTTGTGTGGAGGAGCGTGGGCGCCTATGTCCCATCGGCCTCGCTGCTCCCCGAGCATGAAAGCTTGGCCGTGTTGCCCATGCCCGCGGCAGATGATCCCAAGCTCACCGCTTTCGGCAAAGGATTGCTCGAAGATGTTGCCGCAAAGCTTTCTGAGTTGAGCGCGAACCACGACATCGAAATCATCCCGGCGCGCACGCTCGAAGATAAAAAAATTTCCACGCTCGCTGATGCACAGAAAGAGTATGGCGTCAATCTCGGTCTCGCCGTGTTGCTTAGGCAGGACGGCGAACTCGTGCGCGCTACTTACAGCCTTATCGACACAAAAACCGACAAGAACCTGGCCGCCGATTCCATCACTGCTCCGGTTTCGGACCTGTTCGCCATAGAAGACAAACTCACCGGCGGCATCGCCGACGCTTTGAAAATCAACCTGCGCACCGAGGAGCGCCAGGCCCTCGACGCTCACTCCACCACTCTGCCGGAGGCCTATCAGTATTACGTGGAAGGTTTGGGATATCTGCAGTATCGTGTGCAACGCGAGTCTCTGACGAGTGCTGCAGTTGTTTTCAAGCAAGCCCTGAAGCTTGACCCGAATTACGGTCCAGCGGAAGCGGCTGCGGGAGAAACCGACTGGTATCTCTATGACATGACCA
>JASHRB010000228.1 GCA_030037575.1 Candidatus Sulfotelmatobacter sp.
TGCCTATGTGCTCTCGCAGCAGTCTCTCGCCCAACAAGCCTTAGTTAAAACTCTGGGCCTTGCTCCCATGGCTTCGTAGTACCCCAACGTGGGTAAGACGACGCATTGCTTCTAACTCCCTCACAAATATCTGCTTACAAGCTTGTTCTCTCAACTCGCAGTAAACTCCCGCTAGGCATTGATCATTTGCCGCAAGGCGACGAGGAAACGATCGACCTCTTCCCCGGTGTTGTAGTGGACAAGCCCGATCCGCAGGAAGCCTCCTGAAGATTCCACGTTCAATTTTTCGGTGAGATTCAGCGCGTAGTAATTTCCATCCCAGGTGAAGAACCCGCGCTGGCCGAGCGTGCTGGCCAGAGCGAGCGGCGACGTGGCTGCGGTCTGATTCACGGCACGAATGGCAAGCGTGGGGCAGCGCCACTTGAAGCAGGAGGGATCGGTGATGCCGTAGATCTTTATTTGCGGCATCTGCGAGAGGCCGGCGATCATGCGCTTCATCAGTGCATATTCGTGGCGGTGGATGGACTCGAAGGCGGAAACGATGGAGGCCCGGCGCGATCCCCCGTCTTGGTTCCCGCCCGACGAAGGGCGGGTTGGGTGGGGCATCGGGGTCTGGGAGGATCGAGCTTCGCTCGACGGCCGGCCGAGGCGGCCGTCCCCCTCGGGCTCGCTGGACAGGCTGGCGATGTAGTCGACGCAGGCGGTAATTCCGGCGATGCACTCGTGATTGAGCGTGCCCCATTCCCAGCGAAATGGAACGGCTTCGGTGAGCGGGCGAACTTTGTAAGGACGCAGGCGCGTCAGGTGCTCGCGCTTGCCGAAAAGCACTCCCAGGTGCGGACCAAAAAATTTGTAAGTCGAGCAGACCAGGAAATCGCAGCCGAGGTCTGGCACGTCGATGAGGCCGTGCGGTGCGTAATGGACGGCGTCGACGTAAGCAAGCGCGCCGACCGAGTGCGCAAGGCGAACGATTTCCTTGACCGGGTTGATGGTGCCGACGGCGTTGGAAGCATAGCCGATGGCGACGAGCTTGGTTTTTGAATTGATCTTCGCGGCCAGGTCTTCGAGGTCGAGCGTGCAGTCTTGCCGGTGGATTTCAACGCAGCGGATGGTCACGCCCTGTTCCTGTAGCGCAAGCCAGGGAGAAACATTGGCGTCGTGATCGAGGCGGGTCACGAGGATTTCGTCTCCGGGCGCGAGTTCGCGGGCGATGGCGCGAGAAATCATGAAGGTGAGGGAAGTCATGTTGAGGCCGAAAACGATTTCATCGGCGGCGCAGTGCAGGAAGTCGGCCATGGCGGCGCGGGCGCCGGCGATCATCGCATCGGTGTGGCGGCTGGTGGGGTAGGCTCCGCCGGAGTTGGCGTTGTCGCGGCACAGGTAGTTGCCAATGGCGTCGATGACGCGCTGCGGAACCTGGGTGCCGCCGGGGCCGTCGAAGAAAACCGCCGGATGTCCGCCGACGGCTTGCGAGAGCGAAGGGAATTGGGAGCGGATGGAGGCGAGATCGAGAGTGGGAATCGCAACGCTTGCGGTGGGCGGCATGGTGAACATTTATCATATTACGGAAAGCGGCAAAGGGTTTTTCGGGCTGCCCCCTGAAAAATGGGCATTTTGCTCGGGCGGCGATGGCTTTGACCGCGCTTTTGCTCGGGCTAATTCATTCCCTTCACGTTCCTCGAATCCCGGCGCGGCGCGATGCGGTTTTTCAACAAGAATTGCGGCGATTTCAGCGGCAATTTCCTTTGGGTATGCCCCGATCCAAGGTCACGAGTTATCCTCATTCTCCCCAAGATTGCGCAGGGGAACGTCTATGCAGAAATGTCTTTCACCCTGCTCAAAGGTCAAATGGATGCATCGCCGGTGGATAATCCAGATGGCATTCCATGCGCAGAATTGTACCTCCCTGCCGTGCGGTAGGCACGGTTCCGCCCTTAAGGGAACTCCGATTCCATGTTGTAGATCGAAACCCGCGGTCCCTCGATTGCGCAGAATTCCTCCCAAAAACGGGCCGTTCCGCTTGGCTCGGGACGACCACCTGAACTGGATCCAAGATGCCTTTAGCAAAACGGGCGCATCCACTGCACCTGGCCGTGGTAGGTGTCGGCGCGGAGGGTGAAGGCGCACCGACACCCGACGCAGTAGAAGTTGTGAAACAGGACATCGTCGAGGGTCTTCGAGCACACGTTCGAGCGAACAGGAGCCTTTGCTCATTCTCAGCGTGCCTTGATGGACCAGGCTGATCAGCCTGCGGATCAGATCACGGTATTCGGCGGGATTGTTGATGTTGGCGGGTTCAATCAAGGTGCCGCAAGCGGGGCACATTGGTAGATGATGGTGCGGTGTCAGCGAGGCTGATCCGTTTCCATCGCATCCCCTTTCAAACCGTGCGTGCCGTTTTCCGGCACACGGCTTAACGATGATCCTCGTGGTGTGGCTTGCGCCGGGAGCACACGGTGCCCAGCAGGCGATTGAGTCCCGTACCATAAAGCTGGATGTGGGTGAACAAGGGTCGCTTCGTTGGTCGTTGCCCGCCTTTCCGCGTCTGCCAGCGGCGGACACTTTTCACCACGTAGTTGTCCATCTGGTTGAACTCCCGGTCGGCATTGCCCGTCCGGAAGTAATTCCCCCAACCGGGAAGCACGGGGACTCCGTTCCACGATGATCGGTTTCACATCCTTCCCGCTTTACCGCTTGCTGGTGAGTTCGCATACGCGCTCGCGGAGTTTCTTCGTCGCCTTCGGGCTTGGCCATCGCTGCATGAAATGCCAGCGAGGGTTGCGCGCCGGGGCTGCAGCCCGGTTTGCGTGGGCCTTGGAGGCGGGGCGCGGAAAGCCCCGCTCTTCCACAGTCATTCAGGCGCGCGGTTCGGGGGTCACAGCGCGCACAAAATCCGCCAGCAGGCCATACGCGGTTGCGTAGAGGCCGGGATTCTCTTCGGCAATGGCCAGGCCGGGAAAGATGTCGGTTTCGAAATAAACATAAGACGACGAGCCGGAAATTTGCGCCATGGGATCGGTGAGCGGGATTTGCTCGGGGCGGACGCTGGCAATGATTGTGGCTTGCGTCGTTTCCTTCTCTGTTTGGCTTTCGCTGTTTTCCGTTTTTCTTGCTCGGCAGACGAGTTTGTAGGGACGGCCTTCTTTTCTTGCGGCGCGAACCGCTTCGGCACTCAGATGGCGAATGCCTGCGCGTGCGATCTGATCGAGTCTGATGGGAACATCCATGAGTACGGTGATGAGGGCGGCGGTTTTGACGGCGGCGTCCCCGCCGTCGATGTCGTGGGTGGCGTCGGTTTCGGCGACGCCGAGAGCCTGCGCTTTCTTGAGGGCTTGGTCGAAGGTGAGGCCATTTTCCATTTGGCTAAGCATCACGTTGGTCGTCGAGTTGAGGATGCCGTGGAAGCCGTGCAGGCGGATGGCGGGGAGTCGGTCGAATAAAGAGAAGATGGGAACGCCGTCCATAACGGTGGATTCGAACAGGAAGCGCCGGTCGCAGGCACGCGCGAGATCGCGGAGTTCGCGGTAGGCGTGGACGATGGGGCCTTTGTTGGCGGTGATGGCGTGGGCTCCGTAGGTGAGGCCGGCGCGGATGTGGTCGACGGCGGGCTGGCCGGTTTCGAGGTTGAGAGCGGTGGCTTCGAAGACGAGGTCGGCGCGGGCGGCGGCCAGCCAGGAGTGGACGTCGGCGGCCACAGCGGCTGAAGCTGCCTTCAGACCGGACTGATCGCCTCCGCGGCTGAAACTGCGTCCTTTCACATCCAAGCCTTGGGGATTGGCGATCCAGCCGAGGCGGCGGGAGGCAATTCCGCTGACCCGGAAGGCGATGCCGTGGCGATCGCGAAGTTCGGCTTCGCGGTCGAGGAGAAGTTGCGCCAGCGTGCGGTTGACGTTGCCAAAGCCGAGAAAGCAGAGGTTGTAGGTGCGAATCGTATGCCTCGAGGGGACAGCCGTTCAGCGGCGAAAGCCGCTTTTGGTTTCAACGCTGCCTATGGTAGCGGTCAACCGCTGCGCCGTCTCAGCCCATTACCGTGGTGTGTTCGGGCTTGATCTTGTACAGGACGCGAACTTCGCCGGCCTGTGCGTATGGATATTTGTCCACGCCGAGATATTTTTTGGCCATTTTGTTGATGTGGTCGTTGGCGCCATCTTCGGTGATTTCGACGACGCGGCCGCGAATTTCGAGGTAGCGATAGGGATTCTCGGGATCGATGACAGCCAGGGAGACGCGCGGATCGCGGCGCACGTTCTTATCTTTCTGGCGGCCCTTGGCGGAGTTGAAAATGACGTGTTCGCCGTCGAAGTCGCACCACACAGGCGTGACTTGCGGACGGCCGTCGGGCATGAGCGTGGCCAGACTGGCGAAGGCGCGTTTTTGAAAAAGATCTCGGTATTTCTCGGCGATAGGTGAGGCCATAAGGGCTCCTTGCAAGCGTGCAGTAAAAACCAAAGCAATTATAGATCGCGGGCAGCGCAGTGGCGGAGTTGGCGATTGGCGCGCGGCGATTATTCTTTCAGGGCCACGGACAACAAATTTTTGGGAGACAACGGTATGGAGATCGCAGGGGTTAAAGGTCAACGGTTTTATGAGGCCCACGCGGCGCTCGGGCGCCGCTTTTCCACCCGGCGCGGCATGGGCGCGCTCGCATGGTTGCTCATTCTGCTAGCCCTTTCGCGAATAGCGGGGGCGGAAACGGAGAAATATCCGCCGACCATTGTTTTCATGACGGATTTCGGCATGGTGGATGATTCGGTGGCGCTGTGCAAGGGAGTGATGTACTCCATCATGCCCGAAGTGCGTATTGTCGACCTCACTCATGAAGTGCAACCGTTCTCGATTCTGGATGGCGCCCGATTCTTGTATGGCGCGACGCCGTATTTTCCTCCGGGGACGGTGTTTGTGGTGGTGATCGACCCGGGAGTGGGAAGCACGCGAAAAGCGATCGTGGCCAAATCCCAGCGCGGACAATTTTTTGTGCTGCCGGACAACGGACTGCTTACTTTGGTTGCACAGCGAGACGGGATCGAAGCGGTGCACGAGATCACGAACCCGGACTGGATGGTCGGCACGAAAACATCATCGACGTTTCACGGGCGGGACATTTTTTCTCCTGCGGGTGCCCACGTGGCGCAGGGAGACGATTGGACGAAAGCCGGGCCGGAAGTGCCGGTGGCCTCGCTGGTGCGGCTGGATTTGCGGGCGCCGCGAGTTGACGATCGGGGAGCGACGGCGGAGGTGATTGCCACCGACGGGCCGTTCGGCAATCTGGTGACGAATCTTTCGGCCGAGGATTTCTTGAAGCTGGGGTATCAGCGCGGCCAAGACGTAGCGGTCAAGATTGGCGGGAAAGAAATGAAGGTGAAATTTGTGAAGACGTTCAGCGATGTGCCGCGGGGGCAGCCGCTGGTGTATATCGATTCGCGGGGAAGGTTTGCGATGGCGGTGAATCAGGGGAATTTTGCCGCCCTGTATGGGGTGAAGCCGCCGGTCGAGTTGGAGATTGCGGGGGCGAAGAGGTAGCCGCCCCCGGGAGCTCCTGAGCGTGAGATCCCTGGCCTCGCTCCTGAAGCGCGGGGCTTGGGGAGGACGCCCGGTGGCTCGAGTGGCCGTCGTCGGCACACCAGCCGTCCGGCGCGACCGTCAAACGCCGGTTCCTGGCTGCGCCGTTCGCGCCGCGCCGGGGAATGACAGCGATTTCGGGAAAGGCGTTTTCAGGGGGACAAATCCCGTTCGATGGGTGGCAGCACAGCGCGCAACAGGGCTTCGAAACTCGATTTGACTCGTTCGCCGGTTTCCATCACTTCTCGGTGCGAGAGCGGCCGGTCGAGAATGCCGGCGGCCATATTGGTGACGCAGGAGATGGCGAGAAGGTTGATTTCCATGTGGCGCGCGGTGATCACTTCGGTGACGGTCGACATGCCGACGAGGTCGGCGCCGATGATCCGCAGAAAATTAATTTCGGCCGGCGATTCGTAGCTGGGACCGAGCATGGCGGCGTAGACGCCTTGGTGCAGATCCATCCCTAACTTGCCGGCTTCTTGGCACGCGATCTCGCGATACCCTTGGCAATAAGCGCGAGTCATATCGGGGAAGCGGATGCCGAAGCGGTCGTCGTTTGGGCCAACCAGGGGATTCGTTCCCTGCAGATTGATGTGATCGCGAATGAGAACCAGCGCCCCTTGCCGGTAGTTGCGGTTGATTCCTCCGGCAGCGTTGGTGAGGATGAGGGCACGAATTCCCATGCGTCGGAAAACGCGCATAGGGAAGGCGACCTGCTGGGGTGAATATCCTTCATAAAGATGCACGCGGCCTTGCATGGCAGCAACCGGCACGGCGCCTGCCTTGCCCATGACCAGTTGCCCGGCGTGGCCGATGGCAGTAGAACGGGGAAATTGGGGAATCTCCGAGTAGGGGATGCGGGTCGCGTCGGTGAGCGAATCGGCGAAACCGCCCAGACCGGAGCCGAGGACGAGGCCGATGCGCGGGCGCAGTTGGGTCCGCTGCAAAATTAACTGCGCGGCGGCTTCGGCGGCGGCGAAGACTTCCATACGAGAGCGTAAAAGCAGATTCTTTCTAGGGGCGCGTTTTGCTTAAGGAAGCAGCCAGCCGGACGCGCGCCTGGGCCTCGCCAAAAACCCGATCCTGCGCGCGGCTCGCCCCCGTTCCGCGCTCCGCAAAAACGCTTGCTCAGGATGACAACTATACAACCAAAGCAGGTTCCTCACGGGCGAAGGCCGGGGGAATGATCTCATCGTCGAGCGGTTACTTCTTTTCGAAATTTGTATTTTCGAACTTTGCAAACTCCGATTCCAGCTTCCATTGTTGGCTGGCGCGCTCGTTGGCGGCGAGAAAGCTGGAGCACTTGGCTGAAGGT
>JASHRB010000229.1 GCA_030037575.1 Candidatus Sulfotelmatobacter sp.
GGGTACCGAAGTTGAAATGACGGTTCCTGCATACGTTGCATTTGAATCCGGACCTTCCTGGGTTCCATTCAAAAAGACAGGCGGAGAAACACGGTCGACGCATGACTAACGGGCCTGATCCTATCCGCATTATGATCGTGGATGATCATCCTCTGTTGCGAGAAGGGATTATCTCGCTCGTCGGAAAGCAGTCCGACATGCGGGTCGTGGGCGAAGCCTCTGATGGAAAGGAGGCACTTCAGCTTTTTAAACAATGCACTCCAGATGTGACACTCATGGACCTTCGCCTGCCAGGGATCGACGGGATTGATGTTATGACTGCGATCCTAAGGGACTTTCCTGACGCAAAATTCATCGTTCTGACTACTTTTAGTGGAGACGCGCAAGTTTTGCGGGCGTTGAAGGCGGGCGCACGAGGTTATTTGTTAAAGGATATGCTTCGAAAGGAATTGCTCGAAGCCATCCGCACCGTGCATGCTGGCCGGAAACGAATTCCCACCGAGATTGCGGCGCTGATTGCGGAACATGCGAGTGACGGTATCCTCACCCGACGGGAGATCGAAGTTCTGCAACTAATTGCGTCCGGAAATCCCAACAAACTGGTGGCTGATAAACTCTCAGTCAGTGAAGACACCATAAAGATGCACGTTAAAAGCATCTTATCGAAATTGGGTGCGAATGATCGCACGCACGCCGTAACTATCGCTCTCAAGCGGGGAATTATCGATCTCTAAACACCCGAAAGAGTAGGAGCAGGGTTGCTCTAATGGGTGTTTTCGACCAAAGACCCCCTGCCTAAGCTAGAGCTGCGAGACCATCACGTGCAGCGTCTCTTCTCCATATTCCCAAACGGTTGGCCGGGTAAAGGGCTGCTGGTTCTCCGGTTTGCTGCCGGAGGTATGTTACTTACGAAAAGCATTGCGTGGCTGGTATCTGCCCCACACCGGGACGCCGCCGCACCAGCGATCATTGGTATCGCCGCTGGGGTGCTTATGCTGATCGGCCTTTGGACACCCGTTGGCAGCGCGCTGGCCGTCATATCGCAATCTTGGGCATTACTCGTCAGCGGTCTCATGCTACTGCAGACAGCATTTCTCCTTCTTTGTATAAGCGTAGCGGTTGCGATGCTTGGTCCTGGAGCATGGTCGATCGACGCACTCCTTTTCGGCCGTCGCCGGCTGGACATAAGCGATTCATGAGTGAGTAATGAAGGCTCTTGGTGCGAAAGCCGCCGCGACTTCAGGTCACCTCAACTGCCCGACTATTTCTGCCCAGGACAACTAGCCCTTGTCGGTTGGGCCGAACATCAGCTCCGCTATTTTCTTCCTTTCCGTTGGCGCGGCATGGAAAATTTCTCCAGAAGATGTCGCCACCCCAGCCCCCACCACGAAGATTGTTCCTACTCCAACGGGTAGATCTCGTCTTCTCCTTTGGTGGACAAGAAAAAACGCTACATCTGGGGATGCGCTTTTGCTTTGGGAATAGCAAAGTGTGAAATACAGCCCAGATGGGTGGCGAGCAAGAGCCCTGAAAGGTCGTATGTGGTGTCAACCAGCGATGTGACCGACAGGTTAAGTCCATGCCTTAGGCTGCTGATCGAGATTCTGCTCAGCGAAGTGACCACGCACAGCAGCGTGGTTTCCGCGACGAACGCAACCGAGTTGGAGACGGATGAAGGAATGCCACCGACTCGCCATCAGTCGCGTGGCTTGTCAATAAAGGAGAATGCAATGTCTCAGAGCAATGGTAAGGCTCCACGGAGTGAAAAGGGATTGTTAACTCCCGACAACTGCGTTGTGGCGTTGATCGATCACCAGCCGCAAATGCTGTTTGGGACCAGCAATTTCGATCGTCAGGGAATCATCAACAACACCGTGGCACTCTCGAAGGCAGCCAGGGTGTTTGATGTTCCTGTTGTATTGACGACAGTTGAAACAAAAGCCTTCAGTGGCAATCTTTGGCCCCAACTCCGCGCTGTCTTTCCCAATCAAGAACCACTCGAGCGTTCGTCAATGAACTCCTGGGACGATAAGAATTTTGTTGCAGCGATCGAACGGACGAATCGCAAAAAGATAGTTCTTGCCGGCCTTTGGACCGAAACCTGCGTGGCGCTCCCAACCGTGCAGGCCATTCACGACGGATATGAGATCTACGTGGTGGAAGACTGCTGCGGAGACGTGAGCCAGCTCGCTCATAACAACGCCATGAAGAGAGTGATCCAGGCAGGTGCGAAGCCGGTGACCGCGCTTTCAACAATGCTGGAATGGCAACGTGACTGGGCGCAGCGCGGTACCTACGATGCGGTCATGGACATCGCCAAAACCCATTTTGGAGCTTACGGGATAGGCATCGAGTACGCCTACACGATGGTGCACGGCGCCCCAGCGACGAAACTGCCGGAGTACGTGATCCCTGCCTTAGCCGCCGCACACAAGTAAATCCCTGCCGGAGGGCACGACGGTTTGTCCTCCGGCCAATATCTCAGGAGGTGAGGAGAGTCTATGCCGGCCGACACTATACTTCATCACGCCAAGATCGCAACCAATGCAGTGCCTACATTTGTCGAAGCTCTCGCGATTACCGAGGGCAAGATCGCCGCTGCCGGTATGGAGCAGGAGGTCTTCCAGTTGCGCGGACCCAAAACCGAACTGATTGACGGCAAGGGACGGACGGTTATTCCCGGTTTGAATGACTCTCACATACACACGATCCGCGGCGGACTGAATTACAACATGGAGCTGCGCTGGGATGGCGTGCCATCGCTCGCGGACGCGCTGCGAATGTTGAAAGACCAAGCCGCAACAACTCCCGCGCCGCAGTGGGTGCGCGTGGTTGGCGGCTGGACCGAATTCCAGTTCGCCGAACGACGCATGCCGACACTGGATGAAATCAATGCCGCCGCTCCCGACACGCCAGTTTTCATTTTGCACTTATACGACCGGGCACTTTTGAACGGGGCCGCTCTTAGGGTTGTCGGCTACGACAAGAACGCACCGGATTTCCCGGCTGGTGAAGTTCAGCGCGACCGCCATGGCAATCCAACTGGGCTCCTCATTGCCATGCCGAACGCCAACATCCTGTACGCAACACTGGCAAAAGGACCGAAGCTTTCGCGCGAAGACCAGATCAACTCGTCCCGTCTCTTCTTTCGCGAACTGAATCGCTTTGGTATCACGAGCGCCATCGACGCAGGGGGAGGATTCCAGAATTATCCGGATGACTACCAGGTCGTCAATGAACTTCATCGCAACGGCGAGTTATCGGTCCGGCTTGCGTACAACCTTTTCACCCAGAAGCCGAAGCAGGAGCTTTCCGACTTCCAGCGTTGGACAACGATGGCGAAGCCGGGCGATGGAGACGATTATTTCCGCGTCAATGGGGCAGGAGAAATGCTCGTTTTCTCAGCCGCCGACTTCGAGGATTTCCTGGTGCCGCGGCCGGACATGGCTCCCGTCATGGAAAGTGAGTTGAAGGCGGTCGTCCGCCATCTCGTGGCGAATCGCTGGCCCTTTCGACTGCATACGACGTACAACGAGACCATCGAACGAGCCCTAAGTGTTTATGAAGAAGTAAATCGAGAGATCCCGTTCGATGGACTTCATTGGTTCTTCGATCACTGCGAGACGATTTCGGATCGAAATATTGGGCGCGTTAAAGCTTTGGGCGGTGGTATTGCTGTCCAAAATCGGATGGCATTCCAGGGCGAGTATTTCGTAGAGCGGTACGGCGTCAGTCGAGCAAAGCGAACTCCGCCGATTCGGAGAATGCTCGAACTCGGAGTTCCGGTAGGAGCCGGCACAGATGCCACGCGAGTGTCGAGCTACAACCCATTTGTTTCGCTGCACTGGCTGATCACGGGAAAGACCGTCGGCGGGTTGAACCTCTATGATGACGACAATCGATTCGATCGGGGGGAAGCGCTGAAGTTGTACACGATGGGAAGCAGCTGGTTCTCAACAGAAAACGGTAAAAAAGGAGCACTCGTATCCGGCCAACTTGCCGATCTGGCGATGCTCTCGGCCGATTACTTCTCGATTCCGGAGGAAGAAATCAAACACCTGGAGTCGGTGCTCACGATAGTTGGCGGAAACATCGTCTATGCCGCCCCCGACTATTCGCATCTCGCGCCCCCTCCGCTGCCGGTTAGCCCGGACTGGTCTCCGGTTAAAGAGTATGGTGGCTATGCCAAACCGACAGCAGACGCCATCGCGATGTCGTGCGCGCAAGAGTCGAGTACGGGCGTGAAACACCGTCACGTTTCAGTGCTTGGCGATTCGGGTCTCTGGCGGTTGGGCTGCGACTGCTTCGCCTTCTAGATCAGAGGAGAAGTTCTCATGAAAGTCTTGTTGATCTCGTTTGTGGTTGGGCTCGGAGTAGGCGTCTTGTATGGTCTTGTCCGCGTAAAAAGCCCCGCCCCCCCGATTGTCGCCTTGGTCGGTTTACTCGGCATGGTTCTTGGAGAACAAATTGGCACCTGGGTACACACCAGGAATGTCGACGTTTCGCGGGCTGCTTCGGTTTGCCTTGTCGGTGAATCCTACGATCGCGCGCTCGCAGCCAACACCGCGAAACCCGAAGCGATTTCTGCAGTACTAAATAAGGAGATGGCATGAATAGTTCATCAAGCTTCTGAGGCGGTACGCTCCACGGCAGGAGCTGTGGAGCAGGCAGGTTGCGGGCTGCATCGATTCGGTGAGGCCATAGGACCTCGTT
>JASHRB010000230.1 GCA_030037575.1 Candidatus Sulfotelmatobacter sp.
TTGCGCCGATTACCGGGTTCGTCCGCAGGCTTTCAACCGCGGTGAGCGCTCTGCAGTCCGGATACCTCAATTCTTATAACGCGATGATTGGAATACTGCTGGTTCTCATTCTGGCCCTGTCGCTGTTTTACAAGTGAGACCTGATGTTCGACAGGATTTTGCTCGCGCATCACGGAACGGATCGAGCACTCAGGGCATTCGACGCAGGTCGCTGAGCGTCCAGCCTTCCAAAAGTTTGCTCGACGCGGCCAGCGACTTGCAGCGTCACGGACAAAGCCTGGCCTACGTTGCTGTGGACGGCAAGCCGGAGGCTACCGGGATGCTCCACGCCCAGGGCCTGCGTGTACTCTGATGCTCCCGGGGGTGACAACCACGAGACGGCCGAGACCGTGGCGCGCAAGCTGGGCCTGGACGAATATGCCGCCGAGGTGTTGCCGGAAAGGAAGACCGATGTGGCAAAACATCTGCAGGCTCAGGGGCAGATTGTCGCCAGGGCAGGCGACGGCCTCAACGACGCTCCCGCGCTCGCACCAGCTCACGGGGGAGCGGGATGGGAACCGGATCGGACATAGCCATCGAGAGCGGAAGCGTGACACCGGTCAGGGGCGATGTTCGCGGCATCGTCCGGGCTCGTCGGCTAACCCGTACGACGATGGGCACGATCCGCCAGAACTTGTTTTGGGCTTTTGCCTACAATGCGGCGGGAATACCGTCGCGGCCGGAGCCCGGTATGCGTTTCCTGGTGTGCGATTGAGCTCCGTCATTACCGCTGCCGCCACCAGCTTCCGCTCATTATCGGTGATCACTAACTCACTGGCGCTTGCGCGGGATGCGGTCGTAACGGCTGCGCCCCGCCAGCGCTCTCATTCGCGTTCGCGAACGGGTGGCTTCCCGCGCTGCATGCGGTTGGCCAGCTCGCGACGAATGTGAGGCACGAGCCTGGAGGGAACAGAACTGGATTGGCTCAGGATTTTCAGGTCTGTGGTCGTAATGTTGGGCAGGAACGTTAGCACGCGCGCCATGGGCGACTGCGAATTTCGCAAGAGGGCCAGCCGCACGCTATAGAGATGAGACCATTTGGCGTGATCAGCGATCGCGGTTACGATCCGCACAGGCAGAGCCACTCTGGCGAGGGCCTTAAGGACGTGCCCCTCGTTCAGCAGCGGGCTATCGAGCACAGTCGGAAGGCTCTCGGGACTACCGTCGGTCAGCAAAGCGCCTACGATGCGAGGGGAGCCACGACGCGCCAAAGTCATTTTCTGTGCCGGAGGAAGCTGGGGCAATTTTGCCAGCACCAGTTCCTCGGCTAAATGCCGCAGTGCAGGATTTCCCGAAGGAGAAAAACTTAGGGCCACGAGATCGGAATGGTAGAGCTCCCGTACCAGACTCAAACCAAGACGTTGCGGCAGGTTGTGATGAAACGCCAGGGCACGCTTTACGCGGTAACTGGTCATCCATTCCTTATGCTTGGCGACCTCTTCCAACAGCGACGTGGAAATGTCTGCGCGTCCGAGCAGCAGGCATAGATGCAATTCTGCAAAAAGCGGGTTCTCCAGCAGGCCGCGGAGAACCTCCTCGCGATGCGCATGGATCAACGCTGGAATCTCTTCCAACGGGGCGCGGCGCGCGCCGTCTCCATCGAGTTCGGATTTGCTCTCCACGTCGAGATGCTCCCTCTAGGCCAGATGCTTTGCTCCTTCTTCAGAAGAGCGCTAGGAACTCTTCGCGAAGCATCTCTCCGGGATGAACGGCCCAACCCGCCGGAACTTCATGCTTGATACTCATTGCACAAACCCCATACAAATTTGACCTCATACCCGTACAACAAATCAGTCAACCATCCCAATTGCCTGTGATAATCAGTTACTTCCACGGTCGTATGCGTCTTGATCTTTCCCCACAAAACAGATGCGGCATTGCTCAGTATTGAGCGCTGCGGCAAATGCTGTGCCGGCCTCCACGATCACCTTCCAGCTTCTCCAGATAGTTGCCCGGAGGAACCGACAGATCCTTCAATTGCCTTGCGGCATTCGCCATCTGTAATTTCCGCTTAGTAACTTTCCGCAGAACCGATGGGGGCATGCCTTGGCTCCTGCCGGTGTCCCAAGACTCTTTCCTGTCGGCAGCATGCTTTCCGCCGAAAGTCTGGTGACCGAGGGTAAGCCCCGGCGAGATCAAAGTGGCGCGCCCGCTGCGGTTCGCGCATGTTTTGCCTTCTCCCAAAGAATAACGATACTCATTCAACATGCACTCCCGCTTCGAAAGAGCGTGCGATCCTCGGCTTCCGGATGGTTGGCCTCGCGCTCGCATTCCTGCAGTTTCTTCAGCATGTCCACGAAGCACTGTCGTGCCGATTCCTCCCCATGTTCTGCGGCTCGGTGATACCAAAACGCGGCATGCCTGAGACTCGGTTTGACGCCCTGCCCCAGTTCGTACAGAACGGCCAGGTTGAACTCGGCGATGGCATGGTGCTGGTCGGCAGCCCGGCGATACCACAGCGCTGCGCGGGCGTAGTCCTGAGGTACACCGCGCCCCAGACGTAATATCCCGCCCAGGTTGTATTGCGCCACTGCGCAGCCTTGTTCGGCGGCTTTCTCGTACCAGGCTGCAGCTTGGGCAAAGTCCTGCGCCAGGCCGCGCCCGAGTTCATACATCACGCCGAGATTCAGCTGAGCTGTGACATGACCTTGCTCCGCCGCCTGGCCAAACCAAAATGCCGCCTCCTGGTCGTCTCTCGGTAGACCGAGGCCTTGTTCATAACACCGGCCCAAATTGTTTTGCGCTTCGGGGTTGCCTTGCGCCGCGGCCTTCCGCCAGCAGATTGCCGCCTGGACATAGTCCTTCTTCGGCATCCCGGCTCCCTGGAAGTAGGCAAGACCAAGGTAGAACAGTGATGCGGCGTGGTTCGAATTACGGCGCAGGCTTTGCGCCAAACACCGCACGGCTTCTCCATATTTTTCCTGGTTCCATAGGCTCAGACCTCTCTCAAACAATCGATCCGCCTCGGCACTTGCGGCAAGCTCGTCCGCGCCCCGACGAACCATCGACGACCCGACGGCGGACGACAGGGCAACGGATGGTAAAGTCAACAACCCCGCGGTTTTTTCGTCTTTGTTGCTCATGCTTTCTGCTTGACCACCGTCCGCGCAGCAAGCTCACGCCGCTTGCTGGCAATGCGTCTTCCTAGGTCTGCCGCCATTTCTGCCAGCAGATCACGCCCCTCGGCAAAAGCCGTGTCGACATTGGACTTCAGCTTGCCGAGGCTCGAGTTCATCCCGGCCGCGATGTCGCGCTCAATCTGTGACAGCCGTGTGTTGACCTGTTTGATTTGCCGGGTGATACGGACCAGGTCGGCGGCAATGCCCCTTCCCGGAACCGACTCCGGGCTGTTTTCGTAGTCCTCGAGGATTCTTCGCAGAGCCTCCTGATCTCCTCGCTGGTACGCACTGTTCGCTTCCTTCATGAGGAGTTCGCGCTTGTGCCGGTCGGCTTCGTCGGCAGCGAGGTCAGGATGAACTCGCTTGGCCACCTCACGATACAAGCTCTTCAGCCGAAACGAGGGACGGAAGTCTTCCGCATGCTCGTCTTCCTCTACGGCCGGATGGACCCGAACGGCACGCCTCCCGGCCCGGC
The DNA here is from genome assembly GCA_030037575.1 of Candidatus Sulfotelmatobacter sp. Classification (GTDB taxonomy): domain Bacteria; phylum Acidobacteriota; class Terriglobia; order Terriglobales; family Acidobacteriaceae; genus Sulfotelmatobacter. The sequence continues at coordinate 3,634 of JASHRB010000230.1, forward strand.
TGGAGGCAGTATGGGATGCACGCTGGCGCTGTTCTTGGCCTGCTAATTCGGCAATTTTTGCATCCCACGCTGCGTATTCGGCAAAACCTGCATCGGGGTTTTTCGACAACCAGTCGGCGAGCTTGTCACTCCAGTCATCGAGTTCGGCGTAGAGGGTCCCTATCTCGCGCAGATAACGCCGCTCAAAGGCAGCAAACTCGGCACGCAGATTTGCCCAGAACAGTTCGCGGTCCGCGAGGACGATTCGAAGCTGTGCCAGTTCCCGGCTCTTCCGCGCAAATTCGGCTTCTTCCCGTGCTAGTCGAGGAACCAATTCCGCGCTCATGGCGGTTCTTTCCGAGAAGTAAAGGAAGCACGGCAGCGGCCCAGGAGTGAATCGTATTGGCGACATATGAGAGCTCGTTGTAGCCGAGCGCGGGCCACAAGGGTAGGAGCCGTCAGCCTTTTTCGGCAGTTCGGCGGGCCCCATCGCCAACTTGATTCGTCGATTAAAAAGATACGATTACAAAATATGGCGTGTCAATCCGATGCTGGCCTCCCTGGCTTCGGGTAAAGATCAAGATCGTCCGCTCAAAAGCCGATGGCAATGAACCCCCGGGTGAGGAGTTCACCTGTAAACGCTGTTTCCCGAGAGCGGGGGTGGCTGAGGACTCTTACGAAGTCTTTATCGGGAACGAGCCGCCCGATGGCCATGCGACGATTCCTGCGTTATTTCCCAGGCAACAAACCCCAACGTTGGAGCGTGCCTTGCGGAACCGCGGAACCCTGCGGTGTTTGCAGCCCAGGCATGCACCCGATCATGGAGGAACCAAAGGAGATCGCCATTACGCGCGAGCACATGGAACTTCTGCATCCGACCGGAGAGTCTGCGCCATGTCGAAGGAAGGGTCGCGCGTCAGCCATGCGACATTCGGTCGAGAACAGCGTCGGCAGTCGCCTTTGCGAGCCCAGTTCCGAGGAGCTCCCAGTTCTGCTCACGATTGCCGGCTGGAAGCTTTTGGTGAGCATCGATGGTTTCGATCACCTCATGCCGCTCCGGCGTCGCGCTGGCTGGTTGCGGATATTGAACCAGCATGGGGTGAGCCTGTTTGTCCTCGATCACCTTCAAGGCATCGAGGAGATGACGATGGGCCGTACTCGGCCGGAGACCTCCGTGTTAGGAAGCGCTCTTCTTTCTCCTCTGTGATGCGACAAACGCGAAATACGCAACAACCATATAGCAAGCCAGCGGAACTAACATAGCAATTGCCATACTCTTGGTGAACTCGGCGAGCAAGCCCATCACCGGCGTCAGCACGGCTCCCCCCACGATGGCCATAACCAGGAAAGAGCCGGCCTTCTTGGTATTCGGCCCCAGATCCTTAATCCCCAGGGCAAAGATTGTGGGGAACATCAATGACATGAAGAAGCTGGTCAAAAAGAGAGACCAGAGCCCCACCCAGCCTGGAAAGACCACGGCGATGGCGACCAAGACGATATTCGCCAGACTGTACGCTCCCATCAAGTGATGCGGAGGCACAAATCTCATCAGGTAGGTGGCTGAGAACCTTCCCACGGCGAAAGCGACCAGGGTCCCGGTCAAGAAATATCCGCCGGACTTCTCGGACAAATGCGTATAGTCCTGCACATATTGGATGAAATAGCTCCAGGTTCCGACTTGCCCCCCCGACGTAGAAGAACTGGGCCACAACAGCACCGAGAAAGTGAGGATAACCTAGCAAATTACGGAACCGTCCGGTTGCGTCCGCAGTGGCCGCTGACCTGCCGGAGGCGGTAGAGGGAAATTTGGTCCGCATCATCAGCGGAGCACAGATAAATACAACGCAGCCCAATACCAAGTAGGGCGCCAGAACTCTCATCGTCTCGTGTCGCAGATAAGTGTCGTATTGGCCGGCAACCTTCATCGCTTGAATCTCGGCTGGTTTCAATTCAATGCCCGAGAAAATGAAAACTGTTCCGATCAGCACACCGGTAATTGCGCCCAGCGGATTGAAGGCCTGCGAGAAATTCAGTCTTCTCTCGGAACTTTGGGAAGTTCCCAGTTGCGCGATGAAAGGATTTGCACCGGTTTCAAGGAAAGCGAGCCCGCTGGCGATCACAAACAGAGCAAAAAGAAAGAACCCGTACTTGCGACCATCGCCGCCGGCCAAAAGAGCAGCGTGCCTGTCGCATAGAGCAGTAGACCGGTTGTCAGACCAACTTTGTAGCCCAGTTTGTTCATTACCAGGGCTGCGGGGATGGAAAATAGGAAATAGCCGAGATAATAGGCGGACTGCACCAGCCCCGCTTCAAATCGGTTGATCTGAAACGACTTCATGAATTGACGAATCAGAACATCGTTGAGATTCGCAGGAACTCCCCACCAAAAAAAGAGGGAGGTCACTAAGATGAACGGCAGGACAAAATCACGCAGTACCAACCGATCAGATAGGACAGGTTGCCGGACCAGGGCTTCTCTGACAGATCGGAACTTGCCATCTGCTGAGTGCCGGCGCGATCGACAGCCGCGGATAGGTCCGCGTAACCTTACTTGTTCCCACCAGGCCTCGTATTCCCGCAGCAGTACCGCAGAGTCTTCGCGCAAAAGGTTCGGAAGAAAGCGCTCTTTAAGGGCGATATCACCGTACTGGCTGAGCGGCAAGGCGGTCGACAGTGACACGGTGTACGGGCAGGAAAGCCCGCAATCGTAAAATAACCCAAGGGCATTCAGGCCATACGAGCGAGTTTTTCAATTGAGAGGGCCGTCATGGCCGAAGAGTTCAATTCGCACGCTCACGTACCTGTGCAAATGAGAGAGGATTACAAGAGAGTTCTCCAGGGCATTCCAGTTGTTTATGAACATCACGAAGACTTGAAGCTGCGCGTCCCCAAGGCAATTGGCTTAATCCGAACGGCGGATAAGACCTGGTACGGGAATGTGATACTGGAAGCGGCGGGTAGCGAAGCCCTTTGATTTCCCTTTTCTTTGGTTGGAAAGAGCGAGGAGCCACTGCGTCATAAGCGGTCGAACCCGATCACCTCCTGGAGAAAAGCGTGGGCAGAACGCTAGAATCGAAACGCATAGCCTGGCCCCGGATTTTCCTGGTCGTCGCCATCCTAGCAAAGCCGCCCCCGGTCACTCTGCAAGAGCGAGATTCTCCCCTTCAAACAGGAGCGGCAACCCGGACTTCTCGGCTGAAAATTAGCGGCTGTTTCTAAAAGAATGCGTTTTTTTATGGTCCACAGGCAAAGCTTCCCATGAGCGGACCGGCGATATAGACTAGAGCGAATCAAACATCGGTGAAGGAGTTCACCGTTAACCGCCATCCCCATCCGGATGGCTGATGACTCCTGACAAGAGGATCCTTGTCTCGGGAGTCGTTGCCCGGCAAGTATCCCCACATTCTTGATCTCTGAGCACGATGTTCTCGAGTCGCGTTCTGGGCGATTGCTTTCGAGGTGCTGCGTTTCTGTTCGACCTTGAGAACGAAAGGTGACCGGGGGCCCAATGATGCGAAACAATCGGACGCTTCGAAATACGGCTGTAGGTGATTTCCCGGAATGCGGAATCGACAACAAAAGTGGCGGTTGCGGACTGGCCAAGTCGGAAAGCCCGGTGATGATGCCCCGGAATAGAATGTATCAACGAGCAGCCGAGCAGATCGAGACCTTCATCGTGAGGCATCTCAATCCGGGCGACAAACTCCCTCCTGAACGCGATCTTGCCAAGAGGCTGGCACTCAGTCGCAGTTCGATACGCGACGGCATTCGAGCGTTGGAGATCATCGGTTTGGTCGAACCTCATCAAGGTGCAGGTACCTTCATTCGCGAGTGCTCTACCAGTTCCCTCACGAAGCCTTTAACGGCTTTGCTTATGCGCCGGACAACTCAGGTCGGGGAACTGCTGGATTTTCGCAAGATGCTGGAGCCGGGACTGGCAGGACGCGCGGCGGCTCAGGCTTCGAGTGAGCAGATCGCGAAGATGGAGGAGATCTTGCATCGACAGTGCGAAAAGGTAGGCAATGCCGAGATGGCAATCGAGGAGGACTCCGAGTTCCATTACATGCTGGCCATGGCTGCCAACAACATCGTGGTATTGAGAGTATTGGATGTGCTCACGGAATTACTGCGAGAAACGCACACACATTTCTTGCAGGTTGACGGCCGTCCTCGGCAATCGCTTGCCGGGCACAGACGAATTCTCATGGCCATCAAGCGGCACGATGCCGTGGCCGCAGAGACGGCCATGGCGCGGCATATCGAAGAGATTGAGGCGATGGTCCTCAATTCTCCGCGATATGCAGTCGGATGATTCGCGGCCCGGCGGAACAGAGAAAGAGCCCGATCGCAGGACAGGACTACCGGCTTGGGTGGTGAAATTCAAGTTTTTGAAAATATACGACTTTGGCCGGTTGTCGCCGGTCGGCGGGCTTTCCCTGAGTGGATCGGACAAGACCGAATCCAAGCTAAGCAAACATCGGTGAAGGAGTTCACCGCCAACTGCCATTCCCGGCCGGGATGGCTGATGCCTCCTGAGAGCAGGATTCTTGTCTCGGGCGTCGTCTTCCCCGGCAAGCATCCCACACAGTTTCGGTTTGAGGTTCTCTATGCGGGACAGTGATGGCTTGCCTTCCGCGATAAGGTTCTTCGCTCGGACCACTTGTGCCGAGGGCGGCGGACCTGGTAGGTACCTGTGACCACAGTGGCTCTCATAAACAAGCTGCTTTATGCCTAAGGTTCGAGAAATGAATTCAAGCGCCCAGCATGAACTGGAGACGGTAGTTCCGGTGTTGATTGCGGCGCTGAAGAACAGTAGCCGGCGAGTTCGCAAAGACGCCGCGGATGCATTGGCGAGAATTGGACCACTGGAAGTGGTTACAGCAGCTCTTAGGGATGCGTTGCAAGGTGAAAACCAAACGATCCGCTATGGGGCGACACAAGCTCTATGCGGGATCGATCTTCGATCTCAAGACACGTTGGACGAAGTGACGCGTGCCTTGAGCGACTCGATCGAATGTGTCCGGTTCGGCGCCGCTCGGGTCTTAGTGCATTGGGGACCGCTCGCGAGCGCCGCGGTCCCGCAACTCCTGTCCGCGCTGCATGACCGCAGTGAAAGAGTTCGCGCCGAAGCCCTGAAGGCGCTTGGGGGGATGGGCCGAACCGCCGACCTCCCGCTACCCATCCTGATTGACGCGATGACGGACGGAAGCGAAATTGTGTCTTCGCAAGCGGTCACCACGTTGACCTATCTCGTCCAACAAGAAGAGACCGTTCCTGCAGAGCTTATGCAAGCGTCGCAGAGCACGAATGCAACGATTCGACTGGGGACGACCACCGTACTCGGACGTCTTGGGCAAAAGGCTGTGTCGTTTCTTGCCAGCCTCATGAACCGCCTGCAGGATGAGGACGTCCGCGTCCGCCGCGCCGCAATAGTGGCTATCGAGCGTCTTGGCTTCCTACCTGAAACCGCGGTTTCTCCCTTGATTGAAGCGCTGGGCGATGCAGAACCTTGTGTCCGTCAGCTGGCCTCCC
>JASHRB010000231.1 GCA_030037575.1 Candidatus Sulfotelmatobacter sp.
ATGTCATTGAACAGGCGCGAAGAGAATCCGCCGCCGAAAGCCTCGTTGAATACGGAAATCGCACAGTAATCAGGATTGTTGCGAGTGGTACCAAGCGCGATTAGACGGATGCTGGATTGATTCACATCCGCTTTTGCGATTTGGTAGTAGCCCGGCTGGGCGGGTTCATATTGAACCTCCACTTTGGGTAATTCTTCTCCTCGCGGCCATGTCTCGAAGACCGCGCGCAGCTTGGCTTCCATCGCTGCCGAGTCGAAATCTCCGCTGATGCCAACAATGATGCGGTTGGGATGCACGTATTTTTTGTGCCAATCGACCAGGTCCTGGCGCGTGATGGCGGCGACTGTCGAATATTCGGGCTGACGCGCATAAGGGTTGTCGGCGCCGTAGGCCAGCTTGCCGGTTTCGCGTCCTGCAATGTCGCTGATATCGTCGTTGCGGCGAGAGATCGCGTCGTAGGCCTGCTTCTGCGCGATATCGAGCTTGTCGCTGCGGAATTCGGGATTTTGCAGCACATCGGCGAAAACTTTGAAAACGTCGTCGAAGTCGGCCTTCAGGCAGGACAAACTGATCGTTGTCGAATCAGGGCCGCCGGCAGTCTCAACCTTGGCCGCGCGAACTTCCAGGAAGTCGTCGAGTTGGTCTCCGGTTTGCATTTTTGTGCCGCCGGTTCGCCAGACATCTCCAAAAATATCGACGAGGCCGGTCTTGTTGGCGGGTTCATCGTGCGATCCACCGCGAATGCGCGCGGTTGCGTCGATCAACGGCAGCTCGTGATCTTCCTGCAGAAAAATCACCATGCCGTTGGAAAGCTCGACGCGCTTCGGCTGCCCGGGATGAAAGGCCGGGAGCGGAGGCGTAGGAATCAGTTGCCATCTGGGGGTTTGAGAAGCGGCATCAGGAATTGCGGCAGGTGAAATGGTCACAAGCAGAATCAAGAGCGCGAGTCTCTGGAACTTCATCGCACACCTCCTTGATCCGCAGAAGACGCAGGTGGCGATTGCTCCCGCGAATCTGACTGATCGGAGTGAGGTGCGCGTGAAAGTGTCTCGATCACGCCCACGGTCCGGTTGGTGTCGTTGAACGTAGCGTTGGCGACGCGCCGAATATCCGCTTTGGTCACTTGGTCGATGCGATCGATGGAGCGGAACAACTCACGCCAGTCGCCATAGCGAGTCTGGTAAGTCGCCAGTTCGGTTGCAAGTCCTTCGTTGTCTGCCAGGCCACGAATCAAATTAGCCTTGGCGCGGGTTTTGATCATCTTCAGCTCGTCATCGCTGATGTCTTCTTTCTTAAGCCGTTCAATTTCCACGTGAATCGCATCCGCCACTTCTTTCGTGGTGTGGCCGGGTAACGGGAAGGCATAAAAGGCGAAGAGATGAGGGTATTTGATTCCCGGCAATCCGCTGAAGCCGGCGGAAAACGAGGCGATTTTCTTGTCGCGCACCAGCGCGCGGTAGAGGCGCGAGGTGCGGCCGTCGGACATGAGATCGGTGATCGCATCGTAGACCGCATCATCTTTCGACAGGTAGTCGGGCCGGTGGTAGCCCTCCAGATAAAACGGCTGTGTCTGCTCCTGCAGTTCGACTCTGCGTTCGGAATTCTGTGGAGGTTCCATCGTCGTGGTTTCATCCGGCTTGCGGCTCGCGGGCAGACGGCCGAAATATTTTTCGATGATAGACAGAGCTTCGGACGCCTTTACATCTCCAGCAATCGCGACGACCATGTTCGCGGCAACGTAGTATTCATCGAAAAATTTCATGGCATCCGTAGCCGAGAACGAATTCAGGTCGGACATCCATCCCACGGTGGGGCGATGATATTCATTGGCTTCGAACGCCTCGGCGTTGAATTGCTCGAGCAGGCGGCCGATGGGATTGCTGTCAGTGCGCATGCGGCGCTCTTCAATCACGACGCTTCGCTCTTTATAGAATTGGCGCAGCACCGGATGAAGAAACCGCTCCGATTCGAGATACGCCCACAACTCCAAGCGATTCGCAGGCAGCGAATAATGATAGGCGGTTTCGTCGTAATCGGTGAAGGCGTTCAGGTCCTGGCCGCCGTTCTGCTCGACGATTTTTCCGAATTGATTGGGCACGGCAAATTTGTCAGCAGCGGCGATGTCGTCTTTCCAGGTTTTTTCAAGTTGCTTGAGCTTGGCCTCTTCGCGGTCCACCCGCTTATCGCGCTCGGCGATGTATGCGGCATAGGCTTCCTCCACTCTCGCCAGCGCGATTTTTTCCGCGGGGTAGTTTGTGGTTCCGATTGTGTCAGTGCCCTTAAACGCCATGTGTTCGAACATGTGGGCGAGGCCGGTTTCGCCCAACGGATCCTGAGAGGAGCCTGCATCCACCAGAGTAAAGAATGAGAAAACCGGCGCTTCCGGCCGGGCACAGATCAAAACGGTGAGGCCGTTAGAGAGCTTCTTTACGCTGATACGCTTCTCGAAAGACGCAACATCCTGCGCGGCGCCGAGCGCAGAGAGGAGCAGAACAATGGCAATGGCCCTCGCATAGTAACGTTTCATGGGACCTCCGAAAAGCGTGGCAAACATGTAAGGCGATTTCTGCTTAGACCTGTTGGCACAACCAAAGTTTGAAATTACGTGCCATACAGGGAAGTTGTCAAACCGAGAAGATTCGGGCCCGTGGGCTCAGTTTGAACCTTCCCTTGCCGGCGCGTCATCCCGAAGCCCGCGCTTTCACCGGCGGGGCGAGAAATCTGCCCGCGAGTGCAGGGTGTTTTGGCGGGAGAGCCTTCGTTCCGCCTGAAAGGCGGCTACGTTCAGGATCTGACCCTGGGCGCGCTCCGTCATCAAACTCAGGCTACCCAAATGTGGTCTGCCAGTTCACCAAATTCGACAACCGTGTAGCGCTCGCGCCGTATTTCGTGTTCCGCCCATTTTCAGGCACAATGCCTGTGGAGCCTGCCCGGATGGATTCGATCATCGAGATCCAGGGAAAACAACTCAAGCTGTCGAATCTGGACAAAATTCTGTATCCCGCCGCGGGTTTCACCAAACAACAAATCATCGATTATTACGTGCGCATTGCACCGGCGATGCTGCCGCATTTGAAACATCGCCCGCTCACGCGGAAGCGATATCCGAACGGCGTGGATGAAGAATTTTTCTACGAGAAAAATGCACCGCAGCATCGGCCCGATTGGGTGAAGACGGTTCCGATCTGGAGCGAAGGAAATCGGCGCACAGTGCATTACATTCTCGCGGATGATCTGGCCACGCTGGTGTGGCTGGCGAATCTGGCGGCGATTGAACTGCACCCGTCGCTTTCGTTGGCGAAAGAAATCGGTTGCCCGACCATGATGGTTTTCGATTTGGATCCAGGGCCGCCGGCAAACATCGTGCAATGCTGCCAGGTCGCCATGTGGCTGCGCGAAATCTTCCATCATTTCAATCTGCGGAGTTTTCCGAAAACTTCAGGTTCCAAGGGACTGCAGATTTACGTGCCGCTCAACACTCCCGTCGATTATGACCAGACCAAAGCCTTTGCGCGGGCCTTGGCACAGTGGCTGGAAGACGAACATCCTGACATGGTTGTTTCAGACATGAAGAAAAAAGTTCGCACTGGGAAGGTGTTTGTCGATTGGAGCCAGAACGACGAACACAAGACGACGATTGCCGTGTATTCACTGCGGGCGCGTGAGCGCCCAGCCGTTTCGACGCCGATCATGTGGGCGGAGGTCGAGCGGGCGACTAAGAAAAAAGAGGCGGGTTTGCTTGTGCTTGAGGCAGCGCAGACGATAATGCGCGTCGAGAAGATGGGAGATTTGTTTGCTCCGCTGCTGACTCTGAAACAGCGGTTGCCCGATCTCAAAAAGGTCACCCAGCCAGTTGCGGTTGGACGGCAAACACCGGCTCCAACTCCTCTTGTGCGGGTACAAAATTCTCGCAAATCTGTTGGTCATGGCGCAAGCGAGGAAGACCAAGCGAGCAGAACCCCGCGGGCGCATAAAGCCCGGCGCAAGGTATAATCGCGTGCTCTAATTTCCGCGTCGAGATTTGGGCCATGGCTCAACTATTTGCTGGTACTTCCGGATGGGCGTACTCCAGCTGGAAACCGGAGTTTTATCCCGCCAGATTGGCGCAGAAGAAATTTCTTGGTTATTACGCTACCCAGTTGAA
>JASHRB010000020.1 GCA_030037575.1 Candidatus Sulfotelmatobacter sp.
TTTTTCTTCGACCAGTCGAGAAAATTCGGCTTGGCGAGGTCGTAAGACAGGGTGAAGGCTTCGCGGGTTGCGGCCGGATCGCTGATTTTCAAGTTGGTGATGTCGCCACCGGTGGCCGCATTGACGTTCTCGATGACGCGCTGCCATTGCGCTTCCGGCACGCGGCGGAAGACGGCGCGAAGCATGAGTTCTTCGTCGCCGCGAAAGGTGTAATGAATGTGGGCTTCGAGCTTGCCGATGGCGTTGATCTTGGCTTCAACCTCGAGAACCTCGCTGTCGGGCAGGGGAGTGTCGGCGGGAGTGTTTTCGAGATGCGGCGTGCCCTCTTCGGGAATGACCAGCGCCAGCTTGTTGCGCAGCGGGTACGCGAGCAGGCGGAAGGGCGCGACTTCGGCGGTCGTGTCCATCCACAGTTGGTGCTGATCTTTTGCCGGCCCCAGGGGCAGCATGGTGATGACGTGATCGAACTGGGAGGGCGAAGGAACGTCGGGATCGAGCTTGCGGGTGGAATTGATCAGAACTGACGAAGCGTGAAACCCCTCGGCTTCGAGCAGAGAGGCGAGCAGCGTGTGTTTGTCTTTGCAGTCGCCGTATTGGTTATGAAGAACATCGGCGGCGGCGTGAGGCTGGTAGCGACCCAGGCCGAGCGACAAACTGACGTAGCGGAAATTTTTGGCGACGTAGTCGTAGAGCGCCTCGATTTTATCCATGTCGGTAGTGAGGCCTTTGCTGAGTTCTTCGGCTTTGGCGCGAACTTCGGGCGAGGGGGCGCGACGGTCCTTATCGAGCGAGGCGTACCAGCGGCCGATCTGCTCCCAGCTGACGAAGGTGGAGAGCTGAATGTCGGGGTAATCTTCGTCGGGATGCAGCTTTTTTTTCTTCTTGTCGTTATCTTTATCTTTCGACTCGTCGTCGCGTTCGAGATGCGTGCGGGTCCAGTGGTAAACGCGGCGGCCGTTGGCCTCGCTGATCTTCGGATCCATGCCCGGCTTGTTCTTCAGCTTGAGCGGTCGGTCGCCGGGAACATCGACGTCGAACTCTTCGTCGAGCATGATGTTGGTCTGGTCGAAGTCGTAATCGGTCCAGAATTGGCCGGGAGCGAGCGGTGTGTGAATCACGGTGGTGATGTCATATTCGAGCAGTTCACCGGGGCGCAGGCCGGGAACGGTGATGTGCTTCTGGCGGTAATCGGTGTAAACGGGAGCTTCGCGTTCGACCGGCGTGCTGAGGTCCTGAACGGCGTCATCGTCGGCCTTGACCACGCTGCCGTCTGCCTTTACGACGCGGACGTAGGCGATTTCGACGCGCTCGTTGGCGGAGTTGTAGCCGAATTGAAGCTGTCCCCACTGCTGCACCCCCGCCTCGCTCTGCACGCGGATGCGGGCGATGGTTTGCTTTCGCCCGGTGCCATCGTTTTCGAAGCGATAAATCGAGCGGTATTGCTCGACGACAAAAGCTTCCTCGGAGTAGTCGGGCACAGGCTTGGACGGAGTAGCGGTATCGGCGGTGTTCCGGCCGGCGTCCGGCGCAGCTTTTTGCGCTTCTCCGGGAACCACGGAGCCGCGGGGAGTTGGGGGCGACTGCGCGGAAGCTGCAGGGGACAGAAAGGACGTGCAGGCCAGCAGAAGAGAAAGCAAGAAACTGCGCATGACGTACATAGTAAAGCCTGAGACCATCAATCCCAAGGCGGGGAGGCGAGAAACGGGCCGACGGCTAGGGGACAAGCCTTCGCGCGGTCTGTTCGGGCACCAAAGTAGGGCTTTGGGGTGAACATTCGGGATGTTATGGCGCACATTTTTTCGTTTTTTTTGCCGCCAAACCATAGTAAAATGAGCGCTTAGATAGTCTTGCCCGGCTCGAGGCCGGGCGAGCGTGACGCATAACTTATCTTGCGCCACGATCTTTCCGTCGGAGGTTGTTCTGGTATGGAGGATCGGGACCCGGTTAGCACCTCTTCAGTTCAGCAGTCCTCCTCACAACCCTCAGTCAAAAGGCATTTTGCAGGCCGCGGTGCGTGGGTTCTGACCGCATACGGCATCTCCGGACTGGCCCTGTTCGGAGTGCTCGCTTACTTCTTCTCGGACTACATCGCCCGCTAAGAGGATGAGCCTCGTGCCCGGGAAGTGGTGTATCCCGAAATTAATTAACCTTCCCAGTTAAGCTGGGTTCTGGAAGGATTAAGAGCCGTGCTGCGCTGGTTTGGGATGCTCGGCTTCCGCTCGCCCTCGAGACGCACGAAGAAGCACTGAGGACTGGGGAACGGTACGGATGCGGAATTTGCGACGCACTGATGCTCGCATCCGCCCGGGAAGCCAAGTGCGGAGTGGCGTATTCGGAAGATTTGCCGGATGGCGAGAAAGTCGAGGGCTGTTTGACGATTCTGGAACCGCTCCTATGGGGTTCGCGGTCGGCTACCTCAGGCGCGCGGCAACAAAAGCGGGCCCCTCGACTACGCCTTCCGGCGCGAAGACGGGCAATGAGCGAGCGAAGTTTGCCGAGGTCGAGCCCGTCGCCGCCCAACGTTTCTCGAAGCCAAAGCGCCTGATCAGCTCACCCAATCGAGGAACTTGTACCACATGCCGGCAAACGGTAGGAACCACGGTTTACCCTTGTACAAACCGAGCGGCGCGTTGGGAAATGGGATGCCGATAAAAGGATTCTCAGGCCTGTCGCCGGCGATCAACTCGGCCATTTTTTGCCCTTGATAGGTTGCCATGGCAACGCCGTGTCCGGCATAGCCGGCGGCGTAATACATGGCGTCGATCTGCCCGGCATGGGGCATGATGTCGAAGGCAAAGTCGAGCGTGCCTCCCCAAACGTAGTCGATCTTCGTCTCACGCAGCTGCGGATAGACGGCGATCATTCCGCGTCGCAGAATTTCGGCGCTGCGGCGGATGGTTTGATCGTCCTCAGGGAAAAATGCGGCGCGTCCGCCAAATAACATTCGCCGATCGGGCGTGAGCCGGTAGTAGTAAAGATAATTTTTCGAGTCGTAGATCATTCGGTCGCGCGGGCTGAGTTCGCGAGCCAGCGCCGGAGAAAGAATTTCCGTCGTAATAATGAACGACCCGATGGGAATGATTTTCTTCTGCAAAGCTGGAGTCGCCCTGCTGGTGTAGCCGCTGGTGGCAATGAAAACGTTCTGCGCCCAGAGCGGGCCGCGGGAAGTAGTGACTTTCCAGCCGGATTCGCCTAGAAGCGATTGGCGCTGCAAATTTTCTGCGCGAGCGTGCTCGAAGATCTGGGCCCCAGCCTTCATGGCGGCGCGGCCGAGGCCGGCGACGTAGCGCGCGGGAT
>JASHRB010000232.1 GCA_030037575.1 Candidatus Sulfotelmatobacter sp.
TCATGGTCGACGTCGACTTTTTCAAAGAGGTAAACGATCTCCACGGGCACCCCGCGGGGGATCGGCTGCTGCAGCGCGTGGCTGAGCGCTTGAATAAAGTTGTGCGCAAGTCGGACGTTCTGGTTCGCTGGGGCGGCGAGGAATTTCTCATCATGTCGCGCTCAACCGATCCCTCGGGCATTCCCGCGTTCTGCGAACGCATTCTGGAGATTATTTCGTCGGAGGCTTTTGATCTCGGGCATGGCGTGCGGGTGCAGAAGACCTGCTCGGTCGGATGGGCTCCGTTTCCGTGGAGCCGCGGAGCCTACGAATCGGTTTGCGCCGAGGAGACGATCGAACTCGCCGATGCTGCGCTTTACCGGGCCAAGGCCGCAGGCCGGAATCAGGGAATTGGAATTTTACCGAGCGAAACAACAACTACGGGCCGGCATCGAATCACCCTGGAAGCGCTGCAGCGAGACACCGGCGCTCTCACCAAGATGATCAACATTCGAAATGTGTCCGCCGTCCGGGCGGCCGCAGCTGCTCAAATATTGTCGGGTGAGCCCCGCATCTGAGTCGGAGTTCCCCTTCGTCCGGCGTCCAGATCCCACCGCAAGCCCGGCCTTGACCTGCAACAGCGGAGTTGAGAACATTGAAGGGATTTACGGTCGGCGGCCCTGGCATAAGCGGCCGCGCGCGATAGGACTTCGAATTCTCCGAGGCACTTTGATGACAAACGCAAAGGCGCTTTCCCGCAAAACCGGCCTGCGCCAGAAGGCCCAATTGATGTCGGCGTCGGAGATTGAGCGAACGCTGGTCCGGCTGGCCTACGAGATTGTGGAAAAAAACGGCGGGATCGACGGTCTGGGATTGGTCGGTATTCGGCGGCGTGGCGTTCCGCTGGCGGAGCGGCTGGGGAAGATCATCACGCGCATTGAGAACGCCAAGGTTCCGGTCGGGACCCTGGACATCACCTTTTATCGCGACGATCTCTCTACGCTCGGACCCAAGCCCGTGGTGCAGGACAAGGAAATCGGGTTTTCCATTGAAGACCGGAATGTGGTTTTAGTCGACGACGTCTTATTCACCGGACGCACGACCCGGGCGGCCCTCGATGCGTTGTTTTCGCACGGCCGCCCCCGGCGGGTTCAATTGTGCGTGCTAATCGATCGGGGACATCGTGAAATTCCCGTGGAAGCCACGTTTGTCGGACGGCATGTTCAGACCACGATGGATGAAGTGATCGAGGTCAAGCTAACCGAAGTGGACGAGGCCGAAAAGGTTTTGCTGATGGAACGATAGGCAGGGACATACCCGGTTTCCCTCCTTTCCAGTCGAGCCTTGGGTGCGACCACCGTCACATTGAATAGCGTAGAGGCAAAGTTCACCGCGGTTTCTTCGACGGCTATGGAAGCCACCGTCCCCTCGGCTGCGACCACCACCGAGTCAAGCTGGTTACGCCGAGCGCAAGGCTTTCACGCAAGGGCCACTTCTTGATGGCGTAACCTGGAATCCCGCGGTTTACGGCGAAAAAGACGAACATTTAAACATAAGGACAGCGGGAAAGCCCACCGTCCTTGTTGATCGCAGTTTTCGGGAGCCTTACGAAGCTATGCCAGCTTCGTGCACACCGCCTTGGTCTGCGTGTAGTTGTTGAGCACGTCGTGACCCATTTCGCGTCCCCATCCAGACTGCTTGTACCCCCCGAAGGGTAGCGCGGCATCGAAGACGTTGTAGCAGTTGATCCACACCGTACCGGCGCGAAGCATTTCGGCCGTGCGGTGGGCCTTGCTGATGTCGCGCGTCCAGACAGCGGCGGCCAAGCCGTATTCGCTGTCATTGGCGCGCGGCAGAATCTCTTCCGGATCACTGAACGGCATTGCCGTTACCACCGGTCCGAAAATTTCTTCCTTCACCACCTTCATATCTTCACGTGCGTTCACAAGAACGGTCGGCTCGACGAAATAGCCCTTCTCGCCTTTCTTGTGGCCGCCGACAACCGCTTTGGCCCCTTCCGAGAAACCCGACTCGAGATAGCCGCAGACGCGATTCAGTTGTTCCTCCGAAACCAGCGGACCCATCTCGGTTTCGGGATCGAGGCCCGAGCCGACCTTGATCTTCTCCGCCTGCTGGGCCACGCCGTCCACGACACGATCGAAAACCGGCTTCTCGATGTAGAGCCGCGATCCGGCGCAACAGCATTGGCCGTGGTTGAAAAAGATGGCGCTGGCGGCGCCGGGGATGGCAGTATCGAGATCCGCATCCTGGTAAACCACGTTGGGGGATTTGCCGCCAAGCTCGAGCGTCACTTTCTTCAAATTGCCCGCTGCAGCATGGACGATGAGCTTGCCGACTTCGGTCGATCCGGTGAATGCGACTTTATCGACGTCGGGATGCGCGGCCAGCGCGGCGCCCGCGGTCTCGCCGTATCCGGGAACGATGTTGACCACACCTTCCGGGAACCCGGCTTCCATGATGAGTTCGCCGAGGCGCAGTGCGGAGAGCGGCGTTTGCTCGGCCGGCTTGAGCACGACAGTGCAGCCGCAAGCCAGCGCCGGACCCAGCTTCCACGCGGCCATGAGCAGCGGGAAGTTCCAGGGAATGATTTGTCCGGCCACTCCAACCGGCTCGCGCAGCGTGTACGCGAGATATTTTGCGCCAGGAGTGTAGGGTACAGAAATTGGAATGGTGTTGCCTTCGAGTTTTGTGCTCCATCCTGCCATGTAGCGGAAAAGATCGACGGCGAGCGGCACGTCGGCTGCGCGTGCAATCGCGAGCGCCTTGCCGTTATCGAGGCTTTCGAGATAAGCGAATTCTTCCGTGTGTTGTTCGAGCAGGTCGGCCAGCTTCCACATCAATCGCCCGCGCTCGGATGCGGTGAGCTTGCGCCAGGGCCCGTGGTCGAATGCTTTTCGTGCCGCCTGGACCGCCTGCTCGACATCTTCCCGGTCGCCTTCTGCAATGCGCGCAAGAACTTCACCGGTGGCGGGGTTGTAGGTGGGAAATGTCTTGCCGGAAATCGAATGAACCCACTTGCCGTTGATTAACATGGGCCGCGGCTTTTCAATAAAGTCCGCGACCTGGGGATGAATCTGCGGTGATACTGCGATGCCCATACGTCCTCCTTAACTACCCAATGTGAAAGATCGAAGCAGAAAGAGTTCCGAAAAGAGAAAGAGCGGGGATGCCGCGCCGCACAAAAATGGAACGAAAATGCGGCAAGGACCTGCATGGCGTGGCGCCGGCGAACGGGCGCCAAAGAAAAGTAACCAACCTATGTTAGTCCCGCGTCATACGAAATGCAATTGTGACCCGAAGATAATTAACCTTGGCCGAGCCGATCATTGGAAGTTACTCTCCGTAGGGAACCCAGATGTTCTTCACCTGCGTGGCATGCTCGAGGAACCAGCGACCCTCGGCCAGTTTGGCATCGAACCAGTCGATCGCCCGGCCTTCATTCGTCCAAACCTGCTTGAGATTGCCGACGGACATGGCTTTGGCGGCGGAGGCTTGTGCTTCGTCGCCGAAACACCAGATGGCCTCGACGTCGTCGTGCTCGGCGAGGGTTTTCAAGAGCTGAGAAGCGTAGCCGGTGACCATATTGACCGCGCCCCCGGGCACATCGCTGGTGTCGAACAGTTGATAAAGATCGGCCGCGATGAGGGGATAGATTTCGGAAGGAACGGCGACGACGGTATTGCCCATGGCGAGCGCCGGC
>JASHRB010000233.1 GCA_030037575.1 Candidatus Sulfotelmatobacter sp.
GGATATACGGCTTTCGAAAATGGCCAGCAATACAGTGAGCGGCGCACGCGCTCAATTAGAGAGTGCCGTGGATGTGATTCTTGACCAAATGGGAGCACGCAGCAGCCAGAAGCTGCAGAATCAAGTGGAGCAAGCCGGCGCGAGGCTAGGGATTATCCAAAAGGAAATTGAGAACGCAGTCTCCGAGTCGCTGCGGGTGCAGGCAACAGGAATGCTAGAGGCTTTCGATCAACACCTGGATGAACTGGCGCGGAGATCGGTGGAGCGTTGCCGAACCGCACTCGCCAGGGGGCTAAACTCTCTGCTACAGAACTTGGGGGATCAGTTCCAGTTGGAGCCGACTTCGAATCACGCTCGTGAGTATCAGCGGCCGGAGTAGCCGGTTGGACGGACATCGACGCTAGTCGAACTCGTCCGGAATAGATTTGACAAAGGCGAGTTTCTCGAGCAGGCCTTGGCTTGCGAAGGGGAACTCGCCTTCTGAGGAACAAGTCGGCCGTGGCCGTCGAAAGTTGCCTGCCTGCAATGACTTCCATCTTTTGGAAGTCGCCGGGCTAGCTATCCACATGCGATGCGCCTCTGTAGCAGACGAAGCGGACTTTGCGCCAACGATAACCAACGAGCGTTATTTCTATCTAACTGAAAAAGTTAAGTTTACTAACAAAATGCTGTAGTGAGCATGGCTTACACATCTGTTTCACATTTTGAGATTCTCTCGCCACTTCTGAGGAACAAGTCGGCCGTGGCCGTCGAAAGTTGCCTGCCTGCAATGACTTCCATCTTTTGGAAGTCGCCGGGCTAGCTATTAGAGACGGATCCCTTCCCGGGCAAGAACTCAGCACGCGAATCGGGCAAGACAGCGAGGCGGCCCGTGCGACGCATGTTATTCCAGTCGTACGCAAACGCAGTACCACAGATGAGGCAGACCTGGTAGTCCTGGCCGTGCAGACCGCTATGCGGCCAGGAGAACCGGTGCGGGCAGAGTCTGACAAAGAGGCGCTTCAAGAAATCGGACGACATGCTGATTTTGCTCCTTTGCATTAAGACCGTAATGGCCATGGCCTCGAGCATAGGTCCGAGGAACATGGAGCTGACAGTCGGGACAGTGTTTCTTCATCATCAGTGAGCAGCGTAATCGCCACATGGAGGGCTTCGACCTCCCTTTGCACTTGTCTTAATTCTTCCTGCTTTCGACGTAGCCCCGCATAGAGAGTCTGTGGGTTGCATGAATTGTGCGCCGGTTTTCGCAATTCTGGCGCGCCACCAACAACTGAACTAGGAAGGAACCCTGATCGAACCATGGCCTCAGTTTCCGCAGGTAACTGGGTGAGGAATTCCAGACCCCAAGACTCGCCAGTGCGATTACGAACCACCGCTTTGACCTGTGAGGGCACCGATGTGGGAAATTGAAGCAGCATCGAATCGCCGGGATTCAGCGCGGCCAGGGCGCGCAGCGCCATGCCTGCTCTACTTATAGCGCTGCCACGAGCAGGAATCGGAGTGGTTCTAACATCGTTGAGCGCGATGATACGAACCGGCAGATCGACCTGGTGGCGCGGCCAGCGCCGCGTGCTTTGAGAGTGACGCGCCTGTCCGGATGATTGTTCCATTTGTCCCCGCTTTCGGTTGCTCGAACCGTGAGTGTTCACATTTCGCTTCGGCCAGTTCAAATTTGTTGTCCGCTGTCCGCGGTTGCTTCCAGGAAGGAAACTACCAGTGCGGGACGAGGTGGTGGGCAAATCTATTTTTACTTGGCTCTTACGTATTTTCAAATTACTAAGGTGCACTCACCGCGCTACCGCTCTCAAGGAAAGCAGCGAAAGTATTTTCAACATTGTCGCCGTACGTTCAGCTATCTGCGCGCCCGAAGATTTGGCCACAATCAAGCACAGGAATTCGTGCGCGAGTGTCGATAGTGGCTTTTGGCATCTCGGAAAGCCTCGGACGGCGGCATCTGGAAGTAATCCAGTTCCTGAGGGTAGTACGCGTCCCCCCCATGTCGAATTGTCGCGCCCAGGCTGCCGAAAAGTTCTCCGCATGATCTATGGGTGCTAGCTATAGCTAGGGGATCGTGCGTGGGAGCAGCCTTTGCATAGTAGATTTCTGGCAGGCCTTCAATTTGCTCATCATCTGATAACTCGATTGCGCATGGTGCGCATAATCTTGCATATTGCGGAAACGAGTGATTGATATGGCGAAATTCGATTACAGAATCCTTGACAATCCCTGAAGCCGATGCCATAAGTGGAGTCCTCGATTTCAAGACTGCGGTCCGTCCAGGCACCGACTAATCAAGGAGTCTGCTATGAAACTACCTTGTCGTTGTTCGCAGAAACTTTCGTTTGTGGCATTGCTTGCGGCGTCATTGATCTCAACCGCTACGCTCCTTGCCCAGAGCACAAACCGGCAAATCGGGACACAGTTCACGGTGACGGCTGATCCGCTGGTGCCGCGGCCGCCTGAGCAACCGTGTGTGGCGCCGCTTTTTGCCAATTACCAGTTCGCGCATTACTCTGACGACTATCAAACTTTCCAGTTCACGCCCCCGGAAAACTGTTCCGGCCCGTGGGAGAAAGTGGTGCTGGAAGTAGACTTCAGCGAGAACGCGGGGAGCCAGTTCGATCGGACGGCGATCATTTATCTGGGAAACGTAAACCTCTATCTCGGAACGACGCCGGAGCCGTTGTCGACGCTCACCAACACCTGGCATGTGGAGCGGGACATAACCGATTACAGCGCAGTGTTGTCCACGGCGCAGCAGGGCACGATGATCCTGGTGAACTGCACCACGGACTGTCCGCCACCCTACAACACTTTGAATGGAGTGTTTACGCTAAACGCGCAGATCGAGTTCTATCCGGCGAAGTGGGGTCGGCGCAACCGCCCGCACAGCCAGCGGGGTTGGGGCCAGGGGACACCCGATCAAGTACTTCCGTTGGTGCAAACGAACAGCAGCGGAGGGGTAAGCTTGCCAGCCACGCTGCAGCCGGGCGACCAGCTCTCGACCACGTTCACGCTGCCCACCAATACGGTAGAGGCCTACCTCGACGTGCTCACCGAAAACCAGTACATCGACGAGACGTGGTGGGGCTGCTTCCCGAATAACCTGAGCAGCATCAACGAGGTTTATGGATGCGGAAACACAAATTTCCGCGAGACTGAGGTCACGATTGACGGACAGCCAGCAGCCATCTCGCCTGTCTCACCCTGGGTCTTTACCGGAGATTTGCCTGACGACTGGGTGCCGATCCCGGGTGTCCAGACTCTCGATCTTGTGCCCTACCGCGTAAACCTTACCCCTTTCGCTGGCTTGCTGAGTAATGGCCAACCCCACACCGTGGCGTTGAGCGTGTTCAACGACGACAGCTATTTCTCGGCGGCTGCGTCGCTCCTGCTGTTCCTCGACCCGGGGACCACGCAGGTGACTGGCGCGGTCACTGAGGACACCCTCACCAACCCAAATCCCGTAGTCACTGAGGACCTGCACGGGACCGCGACCGTCAAAGGCACGATCGCCGTACAATCCAACCGAAGTTTCACGATCGCAGGTTATGTCAACACGTCGAGGGGAAAGGTCACTACTTCAATCTCGCAGCAGCAGAACTTTTTCAG